>JBOHYT010000179.1:0-3606 GCA_050738055.1 Rhodanobacteraceae bacterium | reverse complement strand
CGCGCCTCGCCGCCGATCCCGAATGCCCCGTTTGCGCGCCAGGCAAGCCGTTCCCGGGATATATCGATTACGCGGCGTTTTGCGCCGGATGACCCGCGCCATTCTTACGCAAGACGGTCCCATCATCACGCGCAAAGCCGGCTGCTATTTTTTCTGCTGTCGTTGCGCCGCTTCGAACGCCCCCAATTGCTCGGGCGTGGCATCCTTCTGGTATTTCGCCTTCCACTCGGCAAACGGCATGCCGTAGACCGCTTCGCGGGCTTCGTCCTTCGACATCGTGATGCCATGCGCGCTGGCGGCTTCGCGATACCAGTCGGCGAGGCAATTGCGGCAGAAACCGGCCAGGATCATCAGGTCGATGTTCTGCACATCCAGCCGATCGTGATTGAGGTGTTGCAGTAACCGGCGGAATGCCGCGGCTTCGAGTTCGGTCTGGTTTGCGGGTGAGATGTCCATGATCTGCGCGAATCGCGGAAAAATCGGCGAGAATGCAGGTTCACTGTAGCGCATGGGACCCGTCCCGACATGTCCGAACCCCGTCACACCGCACGCATCCTCGACGGCCGCAGGATCGCCGACGAGGTGCTGGACCATGTCGCAACGGGCGTCCGAACGCGCCTCGCGGCCGGCCTCGCCGCGCCGGGACTTGCCGTGGTGCTGGTCGGCGCCGACGCTGCTTCGGCGGTGTACGTGCGCAACAAGCGCCGCGCGTGCAAGCAGGCCGGATTCCGCTCGTTCGATTACGACCTGCCGGCGGACACCCCGGAACCCGACCTGTTCGCGCTGATCGACCGGCTCAATGCCGATGGACAAGTCCACGGCATCCTGGTGCAATTGCCGCTGCCTGCGCGCATCAACGCCAACGCGCTGATCGACCGGATCGACCCGCGCAAGGATGTCGATGGTTTCAGCGCGGTCAACCTCGGCCAGCTCGCGCTGCGGCGCTTCGGCTTGCGACCGTGCACGCCCAAGGGCGTGATGACGTTGCTCGGTCGCACCGATCGCCCGGTGCGCGGCCAGCACGCGGTCGTGGTGGGTGTCTCCAACCACGTCGGACGTCCGCTGGTGCTGGAACTCCTGATCGCTGGCTGCACGACCACCTGTTGCCACAAGTTCACGCAAGGGCTCGCTCGATATGTGCGTGACGCGGACATCGTGATCGCGGCGGTCGGCAGGCCCGGCATCGTCAAGGGCGAATGGATCAAGCCGGGGGCGGTGGTGATCGACATCGGCATCAACCGCATGCAGGACGGCCATCTGGTCGGCGATGTCGAATTCGACGAGGCCGCGAAGCGCGCATCCTGGATCACCCCGGTGCCGGGCGGCGTCGGCCCGATGACGGTGGCGACGCTGATGGAGAACACCCTGGAGGCGGCGCAGGCGCTGGATGGCGCCTGAGCCTTACAGATCTTCCGGTTGCAACCCGGTGTGCCGCGCGATGCGCGCCAGCATTTTCGGGCCGATCTCTTCGCCGTCATGAAACGCGAATACGAAATCGGAAAAGCCTTCGCGGGCGAGGGTCTTGTGTGACCCTGATTGGCGCTTGATGTTCCAGCCGATGCGAAGCAGCGCCGAAAGCACGCGTTTGGCTTTCGCCGACGGCCAGTGGCTCATGCCGCTGCGAGCGTGAACCGGATGGACTGCGGGCGAGACTCGCCCTGTTCCAGGCGCTCCGCCAGCACGCGCAGCGCAAGCGACTCGGCCTTGGCCATCGCTTCGTCCGCGCTGGCGCCGTAGGCCAGCGCGCCCGGAAGTTCCGGTACTTCGGCGAGCCACCGCCCGTCGATTTCCTGTTCAAATTGCAAGCTGAAATCCATGCCGCAATGGTAACAGCAACCCGTGAGCACTGCTGCTTGCGCGCAGCATGTGGCGTATAATCGCCCATTGCATTGCGGGAAATCATCCAATGCGCATCCTCGCCGAGGCTCTGACCTACGACGACGTCTATCTCGTCCCCGCCCATTCGTCCGTCGTGCCGCGCGATGTCGACACCTCGACCAACCTGACCCGCGCGATCCGCCTCAACATCCCGCTGATGTCCTCGGCCATGGACACCGTGACCGAGGGGCGCCTCGCGATCACCATGGCGCAATGCGGCGGCATCGGCATCATCCACAAGAACATGACCGTCGAGCGCCAGGCCGCGGAAGTGCGGCTGGTCAAGAAGTTCGAGGCCGGCGTGATCCGCGATCCGCTCACCGTCGGCCCGCTGACCTCGATCGGCGAGGTGATGCACATCACGCGCTCGCACAACATCTCCGGCGTGCCGGTGGTGGAAGAGGGCAACAAGCTGGTCGGCATCGTCACCAGCCGCGACCTGCGTTTCGAGAAGAAGCCCGATGATCCGGTCAGGAACATCATGACCCGCAAGGACAGGCTCGTCACGGTGAAGGAGGGCGCGGGCGAGGACGAAATCGTCGGTCTGCTGCACAAGCACCGTATCGAGAAGGTGCTTGTGGTCAACGACGCCTTTGAACTGCGCGGGCTGATCACCGTCAAGGATATCCAGAAGGCACGCGACAATCCGCACTCGGCGAAGGACGATCACGAGCGGCTGCGGGTCGGCGCGGCGGTCGGCGTCGGCGGAGAAACCGAACGGCGCGTCGCGGCGCTGGCCGAAGCCGGCGTGGACGTGATCGTGGTCGACACGGCACACGGCCATTCGCAGGGCGTCCTCGATCGCATTGCGTGGATCCGCAAGCGCTATCCGAAGTTGCAGATGATCGCCGGCAACATCGTCACCGCCGATGCGGCGCGCGCGTTGCGCGACGCCGGCGTGGACGCGGTCAAGGTCGGTGTCGGACCGGGGTCGATCTGCACGACCCGCGTCGTCGCCGGGGTCGGCGTTCCGCAGATCACCGCGATCTCGATGGTCGCCGATGCGCTGCAAAACGATGTTCCGGTGATCGCCGACGGCGGCGTGCGCTTTTCGGGCGATGTCGCCAAGGCCATCGTCGCGGGCGCATCGTGCGTGATGCTGGGTTCGATGTTCGCGGGTACCGAGGAAGCCCCCGGCGAAATCGAGTTGTACCAGGGGCGTTCGTACAAGAGCTACCGCGGCATGGGTTCGCTCGGCGCAATGCAGAGCGGTTCATCCGACCGCTATTTCCAGGAACAGGCCGCCGCCGACAAGCTGGTGCCGGAAGGCATCGAGGGCAGGGTGCCGTACCGCGGCCCGTTGCGCGCGATCGTGCACCAATTGGTCGGCGGTTTGCGCGCATCGATGGGCTACTGCGGCTGCGCCAGCATCGCTGAAATGCGCAGCAAGCCGCAATTCGTGCGCGTCACCGGCGCCGGCACCCGCGAGGCCCACGTGCACGACGTACAGATCACCAAGGAAGCTCCAAACTATCGAGCTGATTGAAAAACAGTGCGGTAGCTGGAAAGTGCAAGCAATAATCAGTCCGCAAATAAACGCAAATGAACGCGAATGTTTTTATTTGCGTTTTTCGCGTTCATTCGCGGACTGCTGTTTTTACGCTTTTCTTACTCGAATGACTTCATGGATATCCACGGCGACAGGCTCCTGATCCTCGACTTCGGATCGCAGTACACGCAGTTGATCGCGCGGCGCATCCGGGAGATCGGCGTGTACTGCGAGATCTG
>JBOHYT010000178.1:0-2746 GCA_050738055.1 Rhodanobacteraceae bacterium | reverse complement strand
GATTTCCCGGATGTCGTGCGCTTTCAGCTCATCGAGGGCGGCGAGGACGCGCCGGCGCAGGGTCGCAAAGGTGGGAGGGCGGGTGACGGGGGTCGCGGCGGAGCGCGATTCGGTCTGGCTGGTCAAGGTGTGGAAGGCCTCGGCCTCGAGATGGCGCGCGGATTGCGCGGGTTCAGTATGCACCGGCGGAGCGAGATCGCAAGTGCGGGGCTTGCGGAGTCGGGACCCGGGATCCGGCCGCGATGGGACACCCGCCGATGCGGGACCGCTCAATGCCGTTTGCGCCACTTCGTCCAAAGCGATCTCGCCGCGTACGGCTGGTGCCGCTCTTACGGGTCCCGGGTCCCGGGTCCCGGGTCCCGCGCTCTTCGATACGGCTCCAGCAGCGCCGGATCATCCAGCAGCACCTGCGGCACCAGCCAGCGCGGATCGCCGCCGCGGCCCAATTCGTCGCGTATACGCGTGGCGGAAATGCCGAGCGAGGTGACGATCATGTTCACGACGCACCCCGACGGCGTCTCCAGCAGCGACTGCGTGTCGTCCACCACGCGCGCGTCGACTTCGGTCGCCAGCGCATCCGTCAGCGCCGGGATCTGCGCGGGCCGCGTCAGCACGCACACGTGCGCGAGCCCGAACAACTCCTGCCAGCGGTGCCAGCTCTCGAGACCGGCAAAGGCATCGGCGCCGATCAGCAACACCATCGGTCGTTCGGCGCCCATCTCCTCGCGCAAGTCGGTGAGCGTATCGAACGTGAAGGACGGCCCTGCGCGATCGATCTCGCGAAGATCCAGTGCCAGACGATCCTGGCCACGCAGCGCGGCGCGCAACATCGCCACGCGTTGTTCGGCGCTCGCGACCGGCTGCGGGCGATGTGGCGGAACCCGCGCGGGCACCAACCGCGCTTCCGCACCAAGCAATTCGGCCGCTTCCCACGCCGCGCGCAGATGGCCGACGTGCACCGGGTCGAAGGTGCCCCCGAAGATCGCCAGTGGTCGTTCGGCGGTCATACCAACAAGCAAAAGCGATGGCAGTCCGCAAATGAACGCAAAAAACGCAAATGACAAAACAAAAATGGCCGATTATTTGCGTTCATTGGCGTTCATTCGCGGATCGATTGCTTTTCATGCAGCGAGCAACGTGGCCGCAGCACGCGGCTGCGCGATCGCGACCAGCAGGCGTTCCATTTCGCGCCAGGAATCGTCCAGGGCTTTTCCCGAAGCATCTTGTTCCCGCCCCTTGGTCATCCGATCGATCCGTGCGCACCAGGCGAGGCAGCGTCGCCAGTGCGCGTCGCCGCGCCCCGCCCGCTTCAACGCGCGCTGGAACAACTGCTGGCGCGCCGGCCAGAAATTGGGTTCGGCGCGCGCCGCTGCCGCGAAGCTTTCGGCCGAAGCGAGCCGCAACGCAAGATCGAGCTGGGTCAGCAGCCAGCCGAGCATCGGAACCATGTCCTCGCCTTCGGCGCGCAGGCCCGCGAGCACGCGCAGCGCGCGCGACGCGTCGCCGCCGAACGCGGCATCAGTGAGCCGGAACACGTCGTACACGGCGTTGTCCTCGCCGAGCGATTCCAGCTCCTGCGCGCCCACCGCGCCGGGACCGCGCAGCACCGCAAGCTTGTCGATCTCCTGCGCGATCGCGAGCAGGTTGCCTTCGGCTCGTGACGCGAGCAGCGCGAGCGCGTCTTCGGAAGGCGTGAAACCATGCTTGCGCATGCGCGCGCGGATCCAGTCCGGCAATTCCTCGACGCGCGGCGCACGCAGCCGGACGTACCTGCCGGCGCGCTCGACGGCCTTCACCCACACGCCCTCATGCTTCTTGCTCCACTCCGCGGCGCTGATCAGCAGCACGGTGTCGGCCGCGGGCGCCTTGCACCATTCGGTGATGGCGGTGGCGCCGTCGCGATCCGGCTTTCCGGTCGGCAGGCGCACTTCGATCAGTCGCCGCGATGCGAACAGCGACAGGCTGGCGGTGCTGCGCGCAAGCTGGTCCCAGTCGAAACGCGGCTCGACGTCCAACACCTCGCGTTCCGTGAACCCGAGTGCGCGCGCGCGGGCGCGCAACGCGTCTCCCGCCTCCTGCAACTGCAAGGGTTCCTCCCCGCCCAGCAGGTACACCGGCGCCAGATCGCGCTTGTCGAGCGAACCCAGGAACGCTTCGAGGTCACCGGCCACGAATCAGCCCGTGCTGCCGCCGGACGCGGGCACGGTCGCGTCCGGGTGCGCCGCCCTGGCTTCGAGGCGCCGCATCACCGCGTCGGTCATCTCGCGCACCAAGCTGCGCTCGATCGCTTCGGTCTCGCTGGCGATCGCGGAGAACTGGGTCTGGTCAATCGCGAATTCGTGCGACAGGTTGATCGTCTGCATCGGCACAACGATCTTGCCGTCGGCATCGAGCAACTGGAATTGGACCTGGAAGCCAACCATGTATTCGCCGACGCGCTGGAATCCGGTGCTGGTCAGCAGGCGCGAGGAGAACGCGGCCACCGGCACCGACAGCGTCGCGACGCCCGTGGCGGGCGAATCCAGCACTTCGATCTTGCTGGCACGCAACGCCGCCGCCAGCGAGCGCGGGAATTCACCGCCGCCGTTGACCTGCAGATAGACGCGCTGCGCCATCGGCGCAGGCAGCGCGCCACTGCGGCGCAAGTGGAACCCGCAACCGGCGAGCGCAAGGACCGCAGCGAGGCACAGCGTTCGAGGCAACAGGCGGATCATGCGGATTCCGAGCGGAGCGGGACGGAAGACGG
>JBOHYT010000177.1:0-10314 GCA_050738055.1 Rhodanobacteraceae bacterium | reverse complement strand
TCCCGACACGCTGAACTCCACCGGGCCCAAGCGGATCGGCGAACGCGCTCCATCCACCCAGACCCCCGCGCTCACCCGGTGCGAACCCGGGGCCAGCTTCCAGCTCGCGGAATGGTTCGCCGCTTGCGGCAGCGGCGAGCCGTCCAGGCTCCAGGCCACGCGCCGGATCGCGAGTCCGGCGGCATCGAGGGTGAAACGCAAACGCTGCGACGCGCGTGGCAGGCGCGGATCGAGCGCCAGCATCTCGCCCGGCAACGGTTGGGCGATCGCGGGAGTCGGCCGCATTGCCGCGCGTGCAGCGGGCGCTTCTGCCAACGACACGAGCGGCAAGAACCACTCCTCGCGATGCACGCACGGCGGCGGCCCGATCCACTCGCAGGTTTGGGCGGCGCGGAGATCCGGGCTGTGCCACAACCCCGCGTACGGCGCATCGTTTCGCAAATGCGCAAAGATCTGGCGCAGCACCGGGGCCGGCCCCATGGACCCGGTCAAACCATCGGTGGCGCTGCCGTCCAGGTTTCCCATCCACACGCCGACCGTGTAGCGGTTGTCGAACCCCACCGTCCAGATGTCGTGGTAATCGCTGGACGTGCCGGTCTTCACCGCCGTCGGCAATGGCAGGTCGAGCACGCTATCGGCGCCGAATTCGGCGCTGCGCGCATCCGGGTCGGACAGGATGCTGGCCAGCAACGAGGTCACGTCCGGCGGCAACACCTGGACCGGATCGGGCTGCGGCACGCCTTCCAGCACGTGCAACGGCAGGAACTCGCCGTGCCGTGCGAGGCTCGCGTAGCCCTGCACCAGGTCGAACAGGCTAACTGCGCCGTCGCCCAGCACGATCGCCGGCCCATAATAGTCGGCGCTGTTGCGGAAGGTGGTGAAACCGAACCGCTGCAATTCCTCGAGGATGGCAGGCACGCCGACTGCCTGCGCGGTGCGTATCGCCGGGATGTTGAGCGAATTGGCCAGCGCGTAGCGCAGGCTGACCCGCCCGTAATGCCGCCCGCTGTAGTTGCGGTAACGGTGCACGCCGGACTTGACGCGTTCTGCCAGCGGCGTGTCCAGCAACACATGGTCGGCCTGCCAACCGAGGTGGCCCATCGCGAGGCCGTACACGAACGGCTTCAGGGTGGATCCGGGCTGGCGCGGCGTCACCACCGGGTCGATCGCGTACGGATTGCCCCTGGGAGCAACGACCCAAGCCAGCACGGAACCGCTGGCGTTGTCGACCACCAGCGCCGCGGCATTGCGCACGCCGCGGTCCGCAAGCGCCGCGACGCGCTCGCGCAAGGCCCGTTGCACGAAAACCTGCAGGGCGGGATCGAGGGTGGTGCGCAAGACCGGCTGGCTGCGATCGAGCGCAAGCGCCCGCTGGTTGGCGTACACCACGAACGGCCCGGCATCGACCGCCAACGACATGTGCCCGGGCTGAATGGGCGCGCGCCGGATCGCTTCGGCCCGGGTTGCATCGATGGCGTGCGCGGCCAACATCCGCCCGGCCAGTTGGTCCACCGCACGCCGCACGCCGCGCGGATGCCGGCGCGGATCGTAGCCTTCCGGCGAGCGCACCAGCACCGCGAGCGCCAGTTGCTCGGCCGGATCGAGTGCGCCCGGGTCGCGCCCGAAATACCAATGCGCGGCCTGCACCACGCCGCGCCGCTGCGCGCCGTAGGGCACCTGGTTGAGATAGAACTGAAGCACCTCGGCGTGTCCGAAGCGGTGCAGCAGGCGCCCGGCATCAAAACCCGCAATCCAGTGGCTCCAGTAGCTGCGCGGACGGGGCTCAAGGATGCGCGCGACCTGTTCGCCGATGGTGCTGGCCCCGCGTTCCACGTGCCCCGCGCGCAGATTGCCCCACAGCGCGGCAAAGCGTGCCGGCCAGTCCACACCGCCGTGCTGCCAATAGTGATGGTCTTCGGAGGCCACGAAAGCCTTGCGCACCAGCGGAGGAATGCGCGACAGCGGCAGCACCTGCGCGCGATTGAAGCGTCCACTGAAACTGACATTGAGCGGCGTGCCATCGGCGGCCGTGAAATGCCGAGTCACCGCTTCGCCCGCGCCTGTGGGGTTCCCGAGCGATGCCGGCAACGGCATCAACGCCCTCCACGTCGCAATGGCCAGCACGAGCACCGCCAGCGCGAACACGGCGGCGACGATGATGAGCCAACGACGCCCGCGCATTTCAGTGCTCCGGCATCGCCACGTCGAGATGGTCCGGCACACCGCGACCGAACACATCCGGCTGGTAGATCTCCTTGATCTGCGGCGCGGGCGCGATGAAGGTTCCCGGTGCGATCACCTGCGCCGAATACACGACCACGTAATGCCCGGCCGGCAGGTCGTCGGCGAAGAAACGCACCGCGTCGAACGCGGTCTCGCGGTGATAGAACCCGCCGGTGACGACCGACATGTTCGGCCACGCGCCGCCGTCGAACATCAGGATCGCGACACCCGGCTGTTCGGCCGGCAACGTCTGCGCCGAAGTCGCGAGCAGCCGGTTCACGGCTTCGAACGCACCGGGCAACGGATCGGTCAGCACCACGTGATGGCGCTCGGTCGGCGTGTCGACATCCAGGTCCACCCGCACGATCTCGCCGCGCTCGAGGATCGTCCCGGACTTCACCGGCTGCCACTTGTTGTCACGCTGCACGAAGTAATGGCGCGACACCGTCATCCCCGCATCGGCTGCCGGCAGTGCGTCCGGCGGCATCGCGTAGTGCACCTGCACGCCGTAATACAACCGTCCCTCGCCGCCGCGTGCCAGCTTCACCTCGAACTCCTGGCCCGGCTGCGCGGCCGGTCCGGCGAGTTTTGCGACCGGGGTGGCGCGCGAGGTGAACTGCGCTTGCTGCGGCGCCTGTCCCGGCAACGCCAGCGTGCCGGTCAACGCCTTGACCGGCGTCTCGTAGGCATCCGCGTAGTGCGTGATCGCGGTGGTGCAGAATACGTTCTCCTGGCTGTTCGGCCAGCCGCCGGCGTTGCGGCGCTGGCCCGCGACCCAGCGCATCAGCTTTTGCGGCGTGGTGCCGAGCAGGTTTTCATCGCCATACGCCGTGTGGTAGCGCGACAGCGCATCGAGGATCGCGCAATTGGAACGCAGCGGCGTCGCCAGGATGTCGAGGTAGACGCCCTCCAGTTGCTCGTTGAAGGAAATCTTGCCGGCCGATTCCTCGGCGTAGGACAGCAGCGATTTCGCGATCGCATCGGCGCTGGTGCGGTCGCGGCTCGCGATCGCTGCATCCAGCAACAGCGCCTGGCCGAACAGCCGCAGCTTGTGCAAGTCGGGCAACATGCCGGCCACCGCGCCCGCTGGCAGCTTGCCATCGGGCGACATCGCCAGCGCCGCCATCGCACCGGCGCGCAACACCGGCGCGGCCGCGCCCTCGCCACTCTTGTCCAGAATCTGCTTGTGGAGATAACCCCACAACCGTTCCCGGGTCATGGCGGGCGGCGTGTGGCCGGCGTCCTCCAGCCAGTCGAAGGCGAGCGCCGTGTACACGCTCAAATATGGACTGACGAAATCGTTGCGCGCGATCCAGAACGCCATGCCACCGTCGGGGGCCTGGAAGTCGGGCGCCGCCTGCAGCACCTTGTCGATCGTCTGCGCCGCGTCCGGCCATTTCACCGAATCGCCCAGCACCGGCTTCAGGCGCAGCCAGTCCGACGCCAGCACGCCGCGGCTCAGACGGATTTCCCAGGTCCGCAGCAGGTCATCGCGCATCACCGCGAACGCGCCATCGAGGCCGCCGACCAGGGTGGGCGCGAAGGTCACGCTGACTTTGGCGGTGTCCGGCAGCGCGTTGGCCGGAACCTTGACCGGCACTTCGGCGCCGGCTCCGGTGGTGCTGCCGTATTCGGCGGCCACCACCTCGGTGACGGGACGCTTCACCGGAATGTGCGCCTCGACCGCATCGCCGAGCTTTCCGGCCCGCGCGGTGGCCGTGAGGGTAATGTCGCCGGGCTGCGCAGCTTGCAATTTCAGCCAGGCAAGGCCGTGCGCGAACGAGGCAAGATCGAGCTTGCCACTGGATTCCGCGTTGCCGTCCGGAATCGCGCCGCTCGCCACGATGTTCGTGGTCACGTCGAGCGGGTTTTGGGTCCGGTTGGTGACATTGAACGCCGCACCGAAGCGGTCACCGACGTGCATTTGCGTCGGCAACGCGGGTTCGATCTGCAACGGCAGGTTGACGCGGACCGAACCGTCGCCCAGCCCCATCGCGGCGCCGGGGCGCAGCGCGATCACGAGGATCCGCCAGCGCGTCAGGTTGTCCGGCAACTTGAAACGGAAATGCGCGCGGCCGGACGCATCGGTCTCGAGATCGGGATTCCAGTACGCGGCTCCCTTGAAGTTGCTGCGCACGTTCGGCCCGACGCTCTCTCCGCCGCCGCCACCGGGATTTTCGCCCTTGCCCGCCTTCGGTTGCAGGCGGGTCAGCAACTGGTTGGCAAGGCTGTAATTGACGACGTCCGGACCTTCCGGCGGTGCGTAGAACGCCTCGCGCGGATCGTAGTACTTGGCGCCCTTCTGCAGGAGATCGAGCACCGCCTGGTCAACCACCGCAACCACGAGATGCGTCTTGCCCGGCGCCTTGCCATCTTTCGCATGTACGGCCACATCGACGTCCACACTCTGGCGCGGTTTGTATTCGGCCTTCGCGGGCGTGACCTCGACGCCAAGCGAACTGCCTTTGCCAACCACTTTCAGCGCGACGTACCCCAGCGCCAATTCGGGCCGGCCAAGGTCCGGATCGGCAGGTGGACTCACCCGCGGCGAGAAGATCGCGACCGACAGGTACGCGCCCGGAAAACACTCGGCGCCGATCGGCACGTCGATCACGGGCGCCGATCCCTTCAAGGTCACCACTTTCTTCCACAACACGCCGTAGCGTTCGATCGTGACCAGCGCGTGCGCGCCGGGATACGGGTTTTGCACCAGCACGTGCGCCACGTCACCGACGTGGTAGCTGTCCTTGTCGGGCACCAGCGTCACGCCCTTGCCGGATTCGGACCAGACCACCTCGCCGGCGCCGGCGACCCAGGTCGACAGCACGCTGCGCTGGGTCAATCCCTGGGCGTCGACCACGGTGCCGACAACGCGGTAGCTGCCGGCGCGGGGTGGCGTCAGGTCACATCCCGCCGGTGCGGACGCGGACACCGCCTTGCACTCGCCGGCGGCGGTCCACTCGGTGTGTTCCTGACCGGTGAAATCGCCCGCGCCGCCCTTCACGCGCACGCGGGTGATGACTTCCCGCTCGAGCTTCAGCTCGACCTTGCTGCCGGCTGCGGGATTCCCGGACGGATCGACCACCAGGTATTCGACCCGGAACGGCTTGGCCGCCGTCTGCATCCAGTCGTCCGTGCGCAGGCCGAGGAAACGGTCGCGCGCGGCATACGGCACGCTCGCGTCGTTGGCGACCCAGGTGGCACGCGCGGATTCGACCGCGCCCTCGACCTTCACTTCGCCGTACACGACATCGCTCTTGGCGGGCAGCACCACGCCGGTGTGCGCGTATCCGGATGCATCGAGCTTGCCCTCGGTGACGGCGATCGTCTGCTCACCCGGCAACGCTTCGCTGGGGTCGCCGAACGTGAAGCCCGCGGCGACCGGTGTATCGGGCGAGAACGATTCGGCCACCAGCCTGGTCGTGAACTTCACCTTGGCGTCGGTGTAGGGACCGCCAGCGTGCAGCGTCGCGTTCACCCGCGTGTCGACCTTGTCGCCGGGCGCGAAACGGGTGCCGAGAACCTGCGTGTGCACCTTGAACGAGGCCGGGACGAAGTCGGTCACCATGAAACGGCCGCCCATGCGGCTGACTTTGCCGGTCTTCGTGGGCCAACTCAAGGTGATGTCGTACCAGCCCATCGGCGCGCTGGCCGGGATGTGCAATTGGCCGTCCAGCCCTCCATACGCGGACAGCTTCACGTGCTTGTGCTCGAGCACCTTGTTGCCCAGCGGGTCGCTGATCGTGAGCGTGTAATCCAGCGCCGGCGGCGCTTCCAGGGTGACGTTGCCTTCGGCGCGCACGAACGCGGCAAACTTCACCTCGCTGCCCGGCTTGTAGATGCCCTGGGCGGTCACGGCCCACGCGCGCATGTGCCCGTGCGGCGGCTCCGTGTGGCTCCAGAACGCATAGTGGCTGGCGTCGCCGGTCATCCGCTGGAACGATCCGTCCAGCGGCAGCAGCGCCATGTCGTCGCGGCGCGTCACGCCGACGTAGAAGCTCGACTCACTTTTCCACGGCTGGAACCACGACTTCGGCAGTTGCTCCGAGCCCGGCAACGTCGCCAATCCCGCCGCATCGGTGAGGGCAACGTCGCCGATGGGCGCCAGCGGATCGAGGTTCCGGTGGCGGCCCGACAGCAGCTTCACGCGGGCGCCGGCGACCGGCTTGCCGGTATCGAACCCGTTGACCCACACCAGCGTGCCGTAGTGGCCAACCTTGGCCAGCACCTGCCAGGGCGTCACTTCGCCGATGAAATCGAACGGAAAAAATGATCGCCTCGGCGCCCAGACCAGCGGACCCCACCCCACGCCGGAATGTCCGTGCAGCAAATCGCGGATGCCGAGCTTGCCGCGCACGATCCGGTCCTCGGGCGCGGCGAGATCGGGCCGCGCGAGCAGGTCGTCCATTTTGGACGCGGCTGGCTTCCCGCCCGTCGCCAGCTCGTCGGCCGTCAGCACGCGGTACTCGAACGTCAAGCTGTCCAGGTTGGTGAAGCGCAACGGCACGATGGTGGGCTGTCCGGCCTCCACCACCGCACTGATCGGCGGCGGGTCGATGAACGGCACCCGATGGCCGGTGCGGAAGGTCATGCTGACCGGCTTTTCCAGCGTTCGCCCGAAACGGTCCTTGACCCCGGCCGGTAGCGTCACGGTGTAGGTCTGCATCGGATCGGGCACGAAGGTCAGCGGGTAGGCGTCGGGTCGGTCCGCATCATGCGGATTCCCGGGCATGCGCAGGAACCATGGCGGATAGTCGCGCCACAATGCCGCCAGCTTCGCCTGCGGCATCGGCAACGGCTGCCAGCGGACCGCGGCGAGCGTGGCGCGCGGCACCGGCGCGCTGAACAGCAGGCGGATGCTGTTGGGCTCGCAGCGAGGGGACTCGGCGCCGGCGGGCGTCACGTCCAGTGGATTCCAATCGCTTGTCTCGCTCGCACCGTTCTGCTTGCAGCCGACGCCCTTGAAGGTGAACGCGCCATAGGTCGTCATGCCGGCCACGGCTTCATTTTCCACACCGGCAAGAGGCCCCAGCGGCGAACGCAGGCCGGCCTTCAAACGCAGCCTGTAATCCGTTGCCGGAGCCAGCGGTCGGACCGGCAGCACCAGCCAGATCCGCCGTCCCGCCGCGGCGGACGCGTGCACATCCAGCGGCGTGTTCGGCTCGGGATGATCGATCACCACCACCGCGCCGGGCGCGCCAGGTACCGGCAACCACACCGGCCCCTCGCGCTTCTTCGTGAACGGCTCGACCTTGGCGTCGACCCAGCCGCCCGCGCCGTCGTCGAATCCGATGTGGCTCGCCAGTTGCGCCGAGGTGACCGGCATGTCGAGGCGCACCAGGAACACCGGCAGGACCGGCGAACGCCAGCTCTGGAAATTACTCCAGTCGACCTTCGGACGCCAGGTCGTGAACGTCGCCACGACCGGCTCGGCGAGGTGACTGCCGTCGAGTGCCTTGAGCGCTGTGCCGAGCGTGATCGTGTAATGCGTCGCCGGCGCAAAGCGCTGCTGTTTCGGCAGACGGCAGGCCAGTTCGCTGGTGTCGAGCCAGCGCCACTCGCAACCCGGATCGGGACGCATCGTCACGGGAAGCGTGGCGCCCTTGCGACCCATGTGGCCGAGCGGCACCATCGCGCGGTCGAACTGGATCACGGCTTCCTGCGCGGGTTGCACGTCTTGGCCCGACGGCGAAATGCGCCGCACCTGCAACGGGCCACTTTGCGCCCCCGCCATCGCCGCCCACATCGCCAAAGCGACCCACACCGCGCAGACCGCACCGCAACGAACCCCGATCGATCGCATCGCCGCACCCCTTGCGTGCCCGCGAAACCGCGCGCCATGACTATAGATTGGGAAACCCCGGCATGCACGGACCGTGGCAGGATCATGGCAACGGCATGACCGGTTTGCCGCGGTTCATCAAACCGCATCAAACCGGGGTCAGAGTCGATTTTCACGCAAAATGCTGCTGCCGCGTGAGACTCGGTTGAAAATCGACTCTGACCCCGGTTTTCACCCGACCTCGGTTTTCCCGGTCAAGCGACGATAGTCGCGCAATACCTCATCCATCACCCGGCTGGTACGTGCGGCGCTTTCGCCGGTGGACGGGCAGGCGCCGGGGTGGCCGGTGAGTTCAGCGACGATGGATTCGATCAAGGGTTGCTGGATGTGCAGGGGGTTCTCGATGTGGAACTCGCGCACGCCAGCGGCATTCTCCAGCCGGATCGGACCGTCGCCGAAAGTGGCGAAGGACAACCGTCCGGAGTCGCCGATCACCTCGATGCTGTCCTGCCGCTGCAGGCTGTCGAAGTTCCACAGGCCGGTGCCGAGCATGCCGTTGCCGAAAGCGAACGACATCGCCACGCTGTCTTCCGCCGGATAGGCGCCATGCTGGTTGCCGGCGTGGCCGCTGACACGGGCGATCGGGCCGAACAGCCAGTCGAGGATATCCAGGGTGTGACAGCCTACATCGACGAACAGGCCGCCGCCGGAAATCTCCGGGCGAACCTGCCAGTGCGAACCCTGAGGCTCGTCGTAGCGCGAGTCATGTGGCTTCGTGTACACCACATGCAACGCGCGCGGCGTGCCGATGGCCTGATCGCCAACCAACAGCTCACGCACCTTGTGGAAGCGCGGCAGCATGCGCCGGTAATACGCCACGAACACCTGCACCTTTGCGATACGTGCGGCGTCGATGATCTCCGCGCATTCGGCCGGGTCCATCGTGAAGGGTTTTTCCACGTAAACCGGCTTGCCCGCGGCAATCGCCATCAACGCATAAAGCTTGTGGGTCGAGGGCGGCGTGGCCACGTACACCGCATCCACCTCGGCATCATCGACCAGCGCCTGCGCATCGTCGTACCACTTCGGCACGCCGTGGCGCTCCGCATAATCGCGCGCCTTCGCGGCATCGCGACGCATCACCGCGACCGGCGTGGAATGCGTCGCCTTCTGGAACGCCGGGCCGCTCTTCACTTCGGTGACATTGCCGCAGCCGATGATGCCCCAGCGGATGGTTTTCCCGTCGGTGTCATTGCTCACGGGTAGTCTTCCGATGCTCGTGGATCATCGCGCCGGCCGCAGCAGTAGGCGCCAGTCCGATCCCAGCATGCGCCGATCGACGGTTCGCAACTGCCAGCGCGAAGTCATCTCGGTCAACGACGGCAATTGCAGCAGCGGACGCGCGCTGTCGCCCAGCAGCACCGGCGCGATGTACACCAGCAGTTCGTCCACCAGCCCACGCTCAAACAGTGCACCGCACAGGGTCGCGCCCGCCTCGACCTGCAGCTCGTTGATGCCGCGCCCGGCGAGCAAGGTCAACGCCGCGCCGAGGCCGAGGCGACCCGCCGTATCGGGTTCCAAGGCTGCACGATCGACGCGCGCGTAGCGATCGTCACGCGGTCGCGCGCCCGGTGCGTGCAGGACCAGCGTCGGCGCACTGCCATCCAGCAGATTCGCGCCGGGCTGCAAGGCATCGAGGCGGGTGTCCAGCACCACCCGCAGCGGCTTGACCCCCTCCCCTTCAAGGGAAGGGCTGGGGTGGGGATGGGTTTGTTCGAGCCTTACCGTCAACCGCGGATCGTCCGCGCGCGCGGTGCCGGCACCAGTCAGGATCGCGGAACTGCGCGCGCGCCAACGCTGCACGTCGGCACGCGCCGCCTCGCCGCTGATCCACTTCGATTCGCCATCGGCGAGCGCGGTGCGGCCGTCCAGGCTCATCGCAAGTTTGATGCGCACCCACGGACGCCCGCGCTCGAAACGCGAAAAGAAGCCCCGGTTCAATTCGCGCGCGGCATCGAGCCTCAGTCCGGCCTCGGCCGCGATGCCGGCTTCGCGCAGCCGCCGCACGCCATCGCCGTTGGTCTCCGGATTCGGATCCCCGCAGGCAGCGACCACCCGTGCAACGCCAGCGGCAACCAATGCATCGGCGCAGGGCGGCGTACGCCCCTGGTGCGCACACGGTTCCAGCGTCGTGTACACGGTCGCGCCGCGCGCAAGGGCACCCGCGGCACGCAGCGCGTACACCTCCGCATGCGGTTCGCCGGCGCGCCGGTGCCAGCCTTCCCCGACGACCTCGTCGCCGTGCGCGA
>JBOHYT010000176.1:0-3208 GCA_050738055.1 Rhodanobacteraceae bacterium | reverse complement strand
AGGCCCTACTGCGGCTCGATCCCGCGACTGTGGACAGCGCGTTCTACCTCGCCTTTGCCTACCAGCAGTTGCACCAGGACGACAAGATCGAGAGCGCGTTTGCTGCGGTCAAACCCGCTACCGACCTCGACCGCCAGCAGGTGGCGGCGGGGCAGCTCACCTATCGGGCGCTGGCCGATCCGAAACTGCGCCCGCAGGCGCTCGCCGCGTTGAAGGACTTGAGCCGCCACCAGTCCAATCTGGACGTCGCAGTCAACCTCATGCAGATGTACCTCGCGCTCGGCGAGACCGCACCCGGGCTGCACCTGCTGGAAGGCCTCTGTCCGGCCGACCCGGTCGGCTGCAGCGACCTCAGCGTAAATCCGATGTACGTGGTGCTGCGCACTGATCCGCGCTTCCAGAAGCTGGTGAAGAAATACAACACCGCGACGGTCACCGCGCCCGCCAGCGCGGGCAGCAGCGCGCAGCCGTAGCCGCGGTAGTAGGAACGGCGGCAGCCGCGATAGGTGCCCGTAGCAGCGGCGGAAGCCGCGAGAGGCGCTGGTCGCCCTCCCCTTCAAGGGGGCGAATCGGCGCGTTTCGAACCACAGGCTCGCGCGCCGACGAGCGCCCGGAGCAGGAGCGAAGGGCCGGGGTTGCCGTGCGAGGACAGGATGTCCGAGCCGAGCAACGCTGGGGTGGGGATGGGTTGCCCGCACGTGCTCGTTCGGTCGGGAGGATTGCCGCATTGACCCCATCCCCATCCCAACCTCCCCCTTGAAGGGGGAGGGGCAAGGCGTCCACCGCGCCCATGGCTTCCTCGACCACCACCGCGCAACCGTAGGAGCGGCGGAAGCCGCGACCGGTGCTGGTCTCCCTCCCCTCCTTCGGCAAGCTCAGGGCAGGCTTGAAGGGGGAGGGGCAAAGCGTGCCCGCGTTCTGCACCCGCTGACGCTTGCCTCCCTCCCCTTCAAGGGGAGGGTTGGGGTGGGGATGGTGTTGACCAGCAGCGAACACCTGCCACCATTTGCAACCAGATGAAAGGTCAGACCAACCGTTCCGTTCTTCGCTCGAAACTGCAGCGCCGTCTGCGCAAGGCTTCGACGGACGCTGAACGCGCGTTGTGGCAGCGTCTGCGTTTGCGGCAACTCGGCGGTTGCAAGTTTCAGCGGCAGCATCCTTTCGGGGACTGCATCCTCGATTTCGCTTGTCTGGAGAGGATGCTGGTGATCGAACTGGACGGCAGCCAGCACATGGAAACGGCTGTGGCGGACCGGAAGCGCACGGCATTGCTGGAAAGCGCAGGATTTCTGGTACTGAGGTTCTGGAACAATCAGGTGTTTGCGGATATGGATGGCGTGCTGGAAACGATCTGGCGCGCGTTGGAGATACGAGCAACACCATCCCCACCCCAACCTTCCCCTTGAAGGGGAGGGAGTAAAGCGTGACCGCGCCCGCCAGCGCGCGGCGACGCCACCTGCCCCGTATGACGTGACGGCGAGCCACGAAAGCATCCTCAATGTGACCGACCTCGTGTTCATCGACGCGATGGGCAACGGTTTCAGCCACATCGGTGGCAAGGGCAAGGGCAAGATGTTCTGGGGTGTGGACGAGGACGTGAAGGCGTTCGGCCAATTCATCCAGCGCTACATCACGCACAACGACCGCTGGAACTCGCCGCTGTTCCTGTACGGCGAAAGCTACGGCACCACGCGTTCGGCAGCACTTGCCTATTACCTGCAGGACCAGGGCGTCGCCGTGAACGGCGTGGTCCTGCAATCCTCGATCCTCAACTATTTCGACGGCTCGCCCGGCTCGGACGACGGCTACATCTTCGACCTTCCATCCTTTGCGGCGATCGCTTGGTACCACGACAAGATTCCGGACAAGCCGGCCAGCCTGCCGGACTTCGTCGAGCAGGCGCGCCAGTTCGCCGATGGCCCCTACGCGCAGGCGCTGCGGCAGGGCGACAAGCTGCCGTCAGCGCAACTGGATGCGATGGCGGAACAAGTCCACCGATTCACCGGCCTGCCGGTCGACTATCTCGAGCGCGCCAACCTGCGCGTGACCGGCGCCGAATTCCGCAAGGAACTGATGCTGCCCGAACGCGAACACATCGGCCGCTACGACGGGCGTTACGTCGCGACCGACGCCAGCGCGATCAACTCCCGACCGGCCTTCGACCCGTCCAACCAGCAGATTTCGCCGGCGCTCAACCAGGGCTATCTGTGGTACGTGCACCATGTGCTGAAGTGGACGACCGACCGGTCGTATGTCGGCCTCAGCTTCGATGCCTACAAGCAGTGGGACTGGAAACACACCCCGCCGGACAGCCAGCGCAAAGAGCAATTGCCGGACGTCGCCCAGGACCTCGCCGCGGCCATGCGCAAGAACCCATATCTGCGCGTGCTGTCGGAAAACGGCTACTTCGACCTGGCAACGCCATTCCACGCGACCGAGTACGACCTCGACCACGTGACGCTGAGCCCACAACTGCGCAAGCACATCGAGTTCGCCTACTTCGACTCCGGACACCCGATCTACATCAACCCGGACTCGCTGAAGGCCATGCATGGCGTGCTGGATGCGTTTTACCGCAACACACTGGGCGCGGATGCGCGGGGACGCGGGGCGAACACGGCGAAATGACCGGCGGTTCTCCTCCCCCTTCAAGGGGAAGTTTGGGAGACCGTAGGGCGGAACCCGCGTAGGGCGGAACCCGCGCAGCGGTTTCCGCCGGATTCGACATCTGACGCGTGGCGGAAGCGGCTGCGCCGATTCCGCCCTACGGCATTGCTCCCTGCCGCGTTGATGTAGGGCGGAACCCGCGCAGCGGTTTCCGCCAATCCGCTAAGCTTGCGCGATGGAAAAGATCGCGCTGGCGAACCTGATCGACGGTGAATTGTGCGCACCAATCGAAGGCGCATATCTCGATGTGTTCGAACCCGCGACCGGCGCCGTGTACGCGCGTTGCCCGGATTCGGATGCACGCGACGTGGAACCTGCGGTCAAGGCCGCGCAGCGCGCGGCGCCGGCGTGGGCGGCGTTGCCGGCCGCCGAACGCGCGCAACATTTGCATCGGCTTGCCGATGCCGTGGAAGCGCGTCTCGATGAACTCGCCCGCGAGGAATCGCGCGATTCCGGCAAGCCGGTGAAGCTCGCGCACAGCGTCGACATTCCGCGCGCGGTCGCCAACCTGCGTTTTTTCGCGGAAGCCATCACCCAATGG
>JBOHYT010000175.1:0-4805 GCA_050738055.1 Rhodanobacteraceae bacterium | reverse complement strand
CCAAGTTTGGCAAGTCGCGCCAGGTGCCCATGCACCCCAGTACCTTGGAGGCCCTACGCCGGTACCGCCGGACGCGCGACCTGGCGGGTGAGTTTGCCGCGGAAGATGCCCCGTTCTTCATCGGCACCCGAGGTCGGCGCCGAGGGCTGCCGCTGAGTGACCGCCAAGTCCATCGCGTCTTCGGCGAACTCCGTCGGCAGTTGGGTTGGCGCAACCGCGGAACGCATCACGCCCCGCGTATCCACGACCTGCGGCACACCTTCGTCGTGCGCCGTATCCTCAAGTGGCAAGCCACAGGCGTGGACGTCGATCAGGCCATGCTGTCGCTGTCGACCTACGTCGGCCATGCGATGGTGACCAACACCTACTGGTACCTCTCGGCCGTGCCGGAGTTGATGGCGCGGGCCGCGGGCCGCTTCGAGTCGTTCTCGTCGCACGCGGAGGCCCAAGATGCGTAAGGCCACTGCACCGAAGCTACCGTCGTTCGCTACGCTGGTCCAGCAGTTCTTCACCGAGTACCTGGTCTCGCAACGCGCACTCAGCCCACGCACGGTGGCCTGCTACCGCGATGCGCTGATGCTGTTTCTGGACTTCGCCAGTCGCAAGCTGGACAAAGCTCCCACCGCGATGCAGCTTGCCGACCTACGGCCCGAGCTGATCCTGGGCTTCCTCGATCACTTGGAGCGCGAGCGCCACAACGCGGTCCGCAGCCGCAACCTGAGGCTCACCGCGTTGCGCGCGTTCCTGAAGTTTGCCGCACGCCGCGACGTGTCCTCGCTGCACGACATCGAACGTGCGCTGGCGGTGCCGATGAAGCGCTTCGAACGGCCCATGCTGGGGTTCCTCAGTCGCGCCGAGATGGTGGCGGTGCTGGGGCAACCTGGTACGACCTGGTCCTCGCAGCGCGACCATCTCCTGCTGGCCATGCTCTACAACACCGGCGCGCGTGTTTCCGAGATCATCGGCGTGCGCGTCGTCGACGTGGTCCTGGAAGGCGGTGCTTGCGTGCACCTGCACGGCAAAGGCCGCAAGCTGCGATCCATACCGCTGTGGGACACCACGGTTGTGGCGATCCGGGCCTGGTTACGGCGGAACCCGATGCTACACGGCGAGGCCGCCTTGCTGCCCAACCGCGATGGGCACGCAATGCACCGATCCAACGTTGCCCAACGTTTGGCACTCGCCGTGACACGGGCCACTGCAGAGCAGCCCAGCCTCCTCAAGAAACGCGTCTCACCGCACACGCTTCGACACTATGTAGCGCGCCGGACTATGTAGGGTGACGCTCTCGACAGTCAGTCTCGCCGGCGGACTGCGCACGTTCGGCACGACATAGTTTCGGCTCCACCACGCGCCCCGCGATGGGGCAGGAGCCGACTGTGAACTACACTGTCAACGATCAAGTGGTGCTGTCACATGCACCTGCGGGTCCACTCGCGACGTACGTGGTTGCGTTCGCGGATGCCTTGAGCCAGCGAGGCTACGCGCACTACTCGACCCATCGGCAAGTGATGCTGGCCGCCTGCTTTTGCCGATGGCTGCAAAGGACGGGCGTCGCGCGCCGGCACGTCACGGCCGAACACACGGCGCGCTATTTGCGGTGTCGATACCGGCACTGGCGACCGCGTCGGGGCGACCGCCCTGCGCTCGACCATTTCATCGGGTTTCTCCGGCACCAAGGCGCCATCCCGGCGGCGCGGACGCCGCGCCGCAGGCTCGCGCCGGTGCAACGCTGCGTGCAGCGATACCAACGCTATCTCCGCGAAGATCGCGCGCTCGCGGAAGCGACGATCGTCAATTACGTGCCCTTTATTGCCCGGTTCTTGGCAGGCCGTTTCGGCTCCGGGCCCGTCCGCCTCTCGAAGCTGATGGCGCACGATGTCGTGCGATTCGTCGAGCGCCAGGCGCCACGCTTACACCGGAAGCGGGCCAAGCTATTGACCACCGCCCTGCGCTCGTTCCTGCGCTACACCCGTTACCGTGGCGAGACGCAGCTGGATTTGGCCGCGGCGGTCCCGTGTGTGGCCGACTGGTCGATGGCCTCGATCCCGCGGGAGATCGCGCCGGAGCAAGTCGAACAGCTGCTGCGGAGCATCGATCGCAGCACGGCCATGGGTCGACGCGATTACGCGGTGCTGCTGTTGCTCGCCCGTTTGGGTTTGCGGGCCGGGGAAGTGGCGTCCCTGGAGTTGCCGGATATCGACTGGGAACGTGGTTGCTTACGCGCGCACGGCAAAGGCGGCCGGAGCCTCCAACTCCCGCTGCCCAGGGAGGTAGGGGATGCGCTTGTGGCCTATCTGCAAAATGGCCGTGCCCGGAGTGCCAGCCGGCGGGTATTCCTGCGTGCCCGGGCGCCGATCCGCGGATTCGTACATGCGAGCGCGGTGAGCTGCATCGTGCGCCACGCGTTGCTGCGCGCCGGCATTGCGGCCCCGACCCACGGCGCCCATCAGTTTCGGCATGGCTTGGCTACGCAGATGCTTCGCCAAGGCGCTTCGCTGGCGGAGATCGGCCAAGTGCTCGGCCATCGCAGCCCCCAGACCACCCGGATTTACACGAAGGTTGATACCGAGGCACTGCGCACCCTGGCGTTGCCATGGCCGGGAGGTGCGCCATGACCAATCTTCGACAGGCAGTCCGAAGCTACCTCGCGATGCGCCGCGCACTCGGCTTCAAACTGCTCGACCGCGGCAGGGATTTGCTCCGCTTTGTCGCCTTCATGGAACGCCAACAGGCGCCTTGCATTACGACGTCGCTGGCGCTGACCTGGGCCACCCAGCACCAGGACGTACACAGCCGAGCGTGGGCGGCACAGCGCTTGAGTGCGGTGCGTGGCTTCGCTCGTTACCGAAGCGCGAGCGATCCGCGTACCGAGATCCCGCCTGCCGGGTTGTTGCCGTTTCGACCCCAGCGCGCGCGACCGTACCTGTACTCGGACCAGGAGCTCGAGCAGCTGCTGCACGCCGCCCTCGACCTGCCGCTGTCGCCCCGCCATCGTAGGCGCTGCGCCTTGCTGCCGTGGACGTATTACTGCCTCTTTGGGCTCCTCGCCGTAACGGGCTTGCGGCTGGGGGAAGCGCGCAACCTCGAGCTTCGCGACGTGGATCTGGACGCCAGGATGCTCACCGTCCGCGGCGCCAAGCTCGGCAAGGATCGGCTGGTGCCCCTGCACCCTTCGACCTGTCGGGTGCTCGCTGACTATCTCGCCCGGCGCGAACGGCATTGGGCGGGTCGGCCCGTGTCGACCTACGTATTCGTCTCCAGCTGGGGCAACCGACTGGATAACGGATCGGTGCACCGTGTGTTCTACGCCGTGTCACGGCGGATCGGTCTGCGCGGAGCCGAAGCGCACCACGGTCCGCGTCTGCACGATTTACGCCACCGCTTCGCCACCACGACGCTGGTCCACTGGTATCAATCCGACCAGGACCCCGAACCACGCCTGCCCCTGTTGAGTGCGTTCCTCGGGCATGTGCATGTTGCGGATACGCAGTGGTACCTGAATGCCTCGCCCGAGTTGATGCGCGAGGCGATGGCACGGCTCGAACGCCATTGGGAGCAGCGAGCATGACGACTGCCCCCATACTCGCTCCGATCCTCGAGCGCTTTTTTACGCAACGGCTGATGCGCGAACGTCAGGTCAGCCCGCACACGATCTGCGCCTACCGCGATACCTTCCGCCTGTTCCTGAAGTTCGCGCAGCAACGGTTGCATACGCGACCGTCCGCGCTCACCTTCGGACAAGTCGACGCGCCCCTGGTGGTGGCGTTCCTGGATAACCTGGAACAGCAACGCGGTGCGAGTGCGCGTACCCGCAACCTGCGTCTGACCGCGATTCACTCGTTGTTCCGCTACGCCGCCTTCGAACTTCCGGCCCGCTCGGCACAGATCCAGCGAGTGTTGGCCATTCCCAGCAAGCGCTTTACCCGCACCCTGGTTCGGTTCCTGACGCGCCCGGAGGTCGACGCGTTGCTCGCCACTCCGGATCAACACACCTGGTTCGGACGGCGCGATCATGCCTTTATCCTGATGGCGGCACAAACCGGGCTGCGACTGTCCGAAATGACCGCGGTCACACGTAATGACCTGGTCCTCCAAGCCGGTGCCCATGTCCGCGTGATCGGTAAAGGCCGGAAAGAGCGCTGTACACCGCTGGCCAAGCCGACCGTGGCGGTACTCGCAGCATGGTTGCGGGAGCCCACGCGGGGCGAAGATGGGTGGGTGTTCCCAAACGCCAAAGGTGGCCGCCTGACCGTGCACGGCGTGAAATACATGCTCGACAAGCATGCCGCAGCGGCGGCCCGGGCCTGTCCTTCACTCGCAGGCAAGCAGGTTACCGTCCACGTGCTTCGCCACACCGTGGCGCTCGAGCTGTTGCAAGCCGGCGTGGACCGCGCGGTCATCGCCCTCTGGTTGGGCCACGAAAGCGTCGAGACAACGCAAATCTACCTGGAAGCGACACTCGCGATGAAAGAGCGGGCCCTCGACAAAGTAACGCCGCCCCACGGAACGGCCGGGCGCTTCCACCCGGATGATCGCCTTCTCGGCTTCCTCAACAACCTGTAGCGTCAAAACTATGTTGGGTGGCTGGCGCCGTTTGCGTTCCGCGCGACCAGCAACCACAACGGATTTTTGCCAATCCAGCCAGTTCACCCTACATAGTCCGGCGCGCTACATAGTGGCGCAGCGTGTGCATCGAGACTCGCTTGTCGATGCCGGCGGCCTGGGCCGCGGCATGGATGGCGCGGTTGAGTTGGCGGGGGGTCAACGGATTGACCCGGTTCATGCCGGGGAACAGCCAGCCA
>JBOHYT010000174.1:0-11934 GCA_050738055.1 Rhodanobacteraceae bacterium | reverse complement strand
TCAACGCGATCGAGAACGGCAAGTACGATCCCAGCCTGCCGCTGGCGTTCAAGCTGGCGCGGCTGTTCAGGCAACGCATCGAATCGATGTTCGAACCGGAAGGGGGACGCTGAATGAAGATGAATGCGCGCATGATCCTGCGCATGGTCGCGATCGTGATCGTGGTGGGGCTGGTCGGCTGGCAGTGGTGGGGCAAATCCCGCGGCCAGAAGCCGGCGACCGGCGATGCGCGCGTCGCCGGCAGCGCGACTTCGGTGTCGCCGGCCGCGTCCGTCCTGCCGCCAGCGCCGGCGTCCGCGGTCGCCGCCAAGCCGTTGAAGCCTGCGCCGCCCGCGACCATGAAACTCGGATCGCTCACCCTGACCGGCTGCCAGTTGCAGCAGCCGCACAGCGCCGTTACCACGCCGGCTTTTTGCGCGAAGTTTCCGGTGCCGGAAAATCGTGCCGATCCGGACTCGCGCAAGATCGACCTGAAGCTCGCGATCGTCAAGAGCGATTCGGCGGTACCCGCCAAGGATCTCGTGGTCTACCTCGCCGGCGGCCCGGGCCAGTCGGCGATCGAGACCTATCCCGAAATGGCACCGGCGTTTGCGCCGCTGCTGACGCACCGCGACCTGCTGCTGCTCGACCAGCGCGGCACCGGAGGCTCGCACCCGCTGACCTGTCCGGAGGTGGAGAAGGAGTTCGACAAGCTCGCCGACACGGCACCGACGCCTGCGCAGATGACCGCGATGGTCGGAAAGTGCGCGGCGGAGGTCGAGAAGACTTCCGATCCGCGCTACTACACCACGACTGATGCGGTTGCGGATCTGGAAGCGGTGCGCGAGGCGCTCGGCGCGCCGAAACTGGATCTCGTTGGCGTGTCCTATGGCACCCGCATGGCGCAGCACTACGCGACGGCGCATCCGGGCGCGGTGCGCAGCATCGTGTTGGATGGCGTGGTGCCCAACCCGTTGGTGCTCGGCGAAAGCTTCGCCGAAGCGCTGGAGCATTCGCTGAAGCTGCAGGCGGCCGCGTGCGCCGAGGCGCCGGCGTGCAAGCAGGCGTTCGGCGACTGGCTCGCGACCTTGCACACGCTGCACGCCAGGCTCGAAACCGAGCCGCCTCAGCAGGTCACCTTCGAGAATCCCTACAGTTACCAACCGGTCACCCGCAAGGTGACCGCCGACACCCTGGCCGGGGTGGTGCGGTTCTTCTCCTATTCGGCCGCGACCGCCGCGTTGCTGCCGCTGGCGGTGCACGAAGCGGCGCAGGGCAACTACGCACCGCTGATGGGGCAGGCGAAACTGCTGACCGGCAGCGTGGACCAGTCGATGCAGGGTGGCATGCAGTTCTCGGTCATCTGCACCGAGGATGCGCCGTTGTTGAAACCGCGCCCGCAGGACCAAGACACGATTCTCGGTTCCTCGATGATCGACGACCTGCTGGCGGCCTGCAAGGCGTGGCCGCACGGACCGATGCCTGAGGATTTCCACGCGCCGTTCACCTCGTCGATCCCGACCCTGCTGATTTCCGGCGCGCGCGATCCGGTGACGCCGCCGAAGGATGCCGCCGAAGTCTTGCAAGGATTGTCCGACGGCCGCTCGCTGGTCGTCGCTGGACTCGGCCACGCCGAAGCCATCAACGCCGGCTGCATGCCGGGCCTGGTCGACGACTTCGTCGAGAACCTGCAACCGAAGAAGCTCGATGCCGCGTGCCTCAAGCGCATCGGTCCGATTCCCGCGTTCGTGAATTTCAATGGAGCCGCGCCGTGAATGTAGCCATGGATTTCGCGGGACGCTTTTCCCGGTCCCTGGTCCCCGGTCCCGGGTCCCGTCTTTTCGATCAGCACGGTCGTCCCACCGGAGCGATCTGCCAAGGGGCATCCCGATGATCGAAGTAAAAAACCTGCACAAGGCCTTCGGCGCAGTGAAAGCGGTCGACGGTGTCACGTTCACGGCGCATGACGGAGAGATCACCGGGTTGCTGGGGCCGAACGGCGCCGGCAAGACCACGGCCTTGCGGATGCTGTACACGCTGATGAAGCCCGATTTCGGGCAGGTGCTGGTTGATGGCATCGACGCCGCGGTCGACCCGATCGCGGTGCGCCGCCGTCTCGGCGTGCTGCCGGATGCGCGCGGCCTGTACAAGCGCCTGACCGCGCGCGAGAACATCGAATACTTCGCACGCCTGCACGGCATCGAGAGCGGCCTGATGCACCGACGCCGCGAGGCGCTGGTCGACGCGCTCGAAATGCGCGACATCCTCGACCGCCGCACCGAGGGGTTTTCGCAGGGGCAACGCGTCAAGACCGCGATCGCGCGCGCGCTGGTGCACGATCCGCGCAACGTGATCCTGGACGAACCCACCAATGGCCTCGACGTGATGGCCACGCGTGGCCTGCGCGCGTTCATGCGGAATCTCAAAGCCGAAGGCCGCTGCGTGCTGTTTTCCAGCCACATCATGCAAGAGGTCGCGATGCTGTGCGACCGCATCGTGGTGATCGCCGCGGGACGCGTCGTGGCCGACGAAAGCCCGGATGCGTTGCGCGCGCAGACCGGCGAAGCCAATCTGGAGGACGCCTTCGTGAAACTGATCGGCAGTGAAGAAGGACTCGCCGCATGAAGCGGCCCAACTCTGAAGTGCTGCATGAGACGGAGTGTGCCGCATGAACATCAACGAATCGAATCCCGGGGCGCGTCGATGAATTCCACCTTCGCCGTCTTTTTCAAGGAAATCCGCGAGAACCTGCGCGACAAGCGCACCGTGTTCAGCGCGCTGATCTACGGGCCGCTGATCGGGCCCGTCCTGTTCGTGGTGATCATGAACATGCTGGTCGGCCAGGAGATGAAGAAGGCCGAGGGTCCGCTGAAGATCCCGGTGATCGGCGCGGAGTACGCGCCCAACCTGATCGACGCACTGAAGCAGCAAGGCCTGGTGCCGCTGCCGCCGATCGCGAACCCCGACAAGGCGGTGCGCGATCGCGACGCGGACGTGGTACTGCGCATCCCGGCCAGCTATCCGACAGCATGGAAGAAGGGTGAACCGGCGCAGGTCGAGCTGATCTACGACGCGTCGGAAAGGGATTCCGGCACGCCGACCGGACGCTTGGCAGGCATGCTGGAACGCTACAGCCACCAGCAGGGCGCGCTGCGCCTGCTGGCGCGCGGGTTGTCGCCGGGCGTTGCATCGCCGCTGGTGGTCAGCAGGCGCGACCAGTCGACGCCGCAATCGCGCGCGGGCCTCGCGCTCGGGATTCTCCCTTACTTCTTCGTGTTCGCGGTGTACCTCGGCGGCATGTACCTCGCGATCGACCTGACCGCCGGCGAGCGCGAGCGGCAGTCACTGGAACCGCTGTTCGCCAACCCGGTCGCGCGCTCGCGGATCCTCGTCGGCAAGCTCGGCGCGATCAGCGCGTTCTCGCTGGCCAGCCTGGTGCTGACGGCGGTGGGCTTCTCGGTTGCCGCGATGTTCCTGCCGGCCGGGAAACTCGGCATGGTGTTCGACCTGGGGCCTGCCTTCATCGGCCAGGCGATCCTGCTGGAACTGCCGTTGATCGCGATATTCGCGGTGCTGGAAACGCTGGTCGCGGCGTTCGCCAAGAGCTACCGCGAGGCACAGACGTATCTCGGCCTCCTGATGATTGTCCCGATCGTGCCCTCGATGCTGATGAGCTTCATGCCGGTCAAGGCCGCGCACTGGATGTACGCGGTGCCGCTGCTCGGCCAGCAGATCGGGATCAGCGACCTGTTGCGCGGCAACCACGTACCGGCCGGCGACATCGGCCTCGCGCTGGTGTGCGGATTCGCGTTCGCCGCGATCCTCGGCGCGATCACCGCGGTCGTGTACCGCACGGAGCGATTGGCGATTTCGGCGTAGGGCGGGTCTCGACCCGCCGCAAGGTTTGATGCGCGTTCGGGCACGTTCCGCGTAGGGCGGGTCTCGACCCGCCGCAAGGTTTGATGCGCGTTCGGGCATTGGCGGGACAAGACCCGCCCTACGTCAGTACGCGCTGCTGGCGCTCGCGGGTTCCGCCGGTGCCGCGCTGGCTGGCGCGGAAGGCAGCGCCGGTGTGGTGGAAGCCGGCGCCGGTGCAACCGTGCTTGCCGGCGCCGACGCCGAGGAAGTCTCAGCCTCGGCCAGCCACGGCGGCTGCGCAAAGGCCTGCTTCGGCAACGCCTCGCGGGCCAGCACCGGATCCTTCTCGAGCATCACCACCTCGTCGGCCATGATGTGCGCGGCTGCGTCCAGTTCGATGTCCTTGGCTTGCTTGGCGGCCTTTTCGCGCGCGACCGACTGCTTGACGTTCTGCTCGCCCGGCGTCAGGCCGTTGTCGGGTTCCAGCATGATCGAGGAGACGTCGCCCAACGCCTCGCGGCGTTTCTTGAAGGCGGCGTCCTGCGCATCCTGCTTCTTGCGCTCGGTTTCGCGCACCTTGTAGTTGAGCGAGGCCGTCTTCTGGTCGTGCAGCTTGCGCGCGGCGGCCAGCTCATCCAGCAGCAATTGCCAGGCCGGATCGGTCTTGGCGCGCTCGTCGTGCTCGGCGGTCAGCGGTGCGACCAACGGCTTCTGGTCGGCGACCGGGGTGTACTCGGCGGGCGGGATGTGGCTCCACGGCAATGCGTTCGGATAGCTCGACTCGCCGTAGTCCTTGTAGCCGATCGAGTGCGGGAACTTGATGTTCGGGGTGACACCGCGCAGCTGCGTCGAACCGCCGTCGACGCGGAAGAATTCGTCGACGGTCATCTTGAGTTCGCCGAATGCCGGCTTGTCGTTCATCGCGAGCTGGTCGAGGTCCGTCAGGGTCTGCACCGTGCCCTTGCCGAAGGTCTGTTCGCCGATGATGAGTCCTCTGTCGTAGTCCTGGATCGCGGCGGTGAAGATCTCGCTGGCCGAGGCCGAGCCGCGGTTGACCAGCACTGCCATCGGCCCGGTCCACAGCATCTTCTTGTCCGAATCCTGTTCCTCGACCTGGCCGCGGCTGTCGCGCACCTGCACCACCGGGCCCTTGCCGATGAACAGACCGGTCATGTTCACGGCTTCGCTCAAGGATCCGCCGCCGTTGTCGCGCAGGTCGACGATCACCGCGCCGACCTTGTCTTGCTTGAGTTCGGTGAGCAGCCTGGCGACGTCGCGCGAGGCGCTCTTGTAGTTCGGATCGCCACGGCGGCGCGCGTCGAAGTCCTCGTAGAAACTCGGCAGCTCGATGATGCCGACCTTGATGGTGCGGCCGCCTTCCTTGACGTCGATGATCTTCTTCTTGGCCTCCTGATCGGCGACCGTGACCTTCGCCCGGGTCAGGGTGATGATTTGTGCGCGTGCATTCGGGCCGCCCTCGGCGGGCAGGACCTCGAGGCGAACCACGGTGCCCTTCTTTCCGCGAATCTTGGCGACCACGTCGTCGATGCGCCAGCCGATGGTATCCACGATCTGCCCGCATTCGCCCTGGCCGACGCCGACGATCTTGTCGCCGACCTCGAGCTTGGCGGATTTCGCGGCCGGGCCGCCCGGCACCACTTCGCGGATCACGGTGTACTCATCGTGTTCCTGCAGCACCGCGCCGATGCCATCCAGCGACAGGCTCATCGCGATGTTGAAGTTCTGGCTGGCGCGCGGCCCGAAGTAGTTGGTGTGCGGGTCGATCGACGTCGCGTACGCGTTCAGGAAGGTCTGGAACACGTCCTCGCTGTCGAGCTGGTGCACGCGGTCGAGGTAGTTCTCGTAGCGGTGCGCGAGGGTGTTACGGATTTCGGCATCGTCCTTGCCGGCGAGCTTCAGGCGGATCCAGTCGTTCTCGACGCGTTTCTGCCACAGTTGGTCCAGCGCGGCCGTGTCGGGAGCCCACGATGCCTTCTCGCGGTCGAAGGTGTAGGTTTCATTGGTGTCGAGGTTGAAGCCCTTCTTCAGCAGTGACAGGGCGTAGGTGGTGCGCTGGCCCGCGCGCTTCTCGTAGAGGTTGAAGATCTCGAACGGGATCGACATGTCGCCGCTCCAGATCGCGTTGTCCAGCTTGTCGCGGTCGGGCGCGAAGTGGTCGAGGTCGGCTTGGGTGAAGAACAGCTTGCTGCCATCCATGGCCTTGAAGTAGGCCTTGAAGATCTTTTGCGACATCGCGTTGTCGAGCGGCAACGCTTCGTACTGGAATCGCGTCAGCAGGCGCGCGGCGAGGATCGCCGCCTGGCCTTGGGCCGCGGTCGGCTTCAGTACCTTGGCCGGCACCATCTTGTACTTCGCGACCGGCGCCGCCAGCACGCTGGACGAAGACGCCGGGCAGGCGGTCGACGAGGGGGGCGCGGCGGTTTCGGCGCGCGCGCCGAACGCAACGACGAGGGCGATCAGGACAACCAGGCAACGCTGCAACATGGACTTTCCTTGGGCGGCCGGCCCCGGCCGGCCGTAGGGGCAAAAAACGCGGGGCAGATGAAAAAAGACGCCAGGCTTTCGCTGGCGGGTTGGACTGCGTGGTGCGGGCAGGCGAGGCGGGCCCGGGCGCGTCCCGGCCTTACGGTATCGGAAATCACCGATGCCGGGTATGGCCGCAAGTCATGCTGCGACGCGGGGCAGGGCGGGATCCGCTTCCTGCGGTGACAATCCGAATTGTCGGCCCAGCTCAACAATCAGTGCTTCCTCGACTTCCACCAGCCGCGACGGGCCGCTCAAGTCTAGCATTTGCGTGACCGATAAGCCCGCATAGCCGCAGGGGTTGATGCGCCCGAAGGGTTCCAGATCCATCGCGACGTTGAACGCGAGGCCATGGAAACAGCAGCCGTGCCGGACGCGCAGCCCGAGCGCCGCGATCTTGGCATCGGCGACGTACACCCCGGGCGCTCCTTCGCGGCGCACGCCTTCGATGTTCCATTCGGCCAGCGTGTCGATCACCGCCTGCTCGATCCGGCGCACCAGCTCGCGCACCCCGAGGTGCAGGCGGCGCAGGTCCAGGAGCGGATAGGCGACGATCTGGCCAGGTCCGTGGTAGGTCACCTGTCCGCCGCGATCGACGTGGATCACCGGAATGTCGCCCGGCGCCAGCACGTGCTCGGGCTTGCCGGCCTGACCGAGCGTGAACACCGGATCATGCTCGACCAGCCACAGTTCGTCGGGGGAATCGGGCCCGCGCGCGTCGGTGAAGGACTGCATCGCGTGCCAGACCGGCTCGTACGGCTGGCGGCCGAGACGGCGGACGAGCAGAGTCCGGGACTCGGGACTCGGGACTCGGGACTCGTCATCCGCGCAGGGATGTGCAGCGTCAGCAATCATCAGGTCTCAATTTCGGGGCGGTGTGGATCGCATGCAATGGTGCTTCAATACCCGCGATGCATCGGCCGTTGGGGAGAGAGGGCGTGTTGGCAGTACCGCCAGCCCGCCACCGTTATGCTTTTCCCGAGTCCCGAGTCCCGAGTCCCGGCCTTCACAACGTGTACCGTATATCCGGATGCGCGCGCAGCGCAGCGTGCGCGGCATCGTATTTCTCGCGCGAGGGGCAGGTGAACACGACGCTCACCGACACGTAGTTGCCCTCGCGCGAGGACCGCTCGCGCACGCTGGCGTCCAGCACCGACAGCCCGAGCCCGCGCAGGATGTCGCCCACGCGTTCGCGCAGGTTGGCATTCGCGTTGCCCATCGCGGTGATCTCGAAGCTGCCCGGAAACTGGAAGCCCTGGCCTTCGTTCTTCTCGATGTCGTGGAGTTCGCGCATGGCTCGGGCAGGCCCTACTTCGAGGCCGCGGGCGCCGCGACACTGGATGCCGACGACACCGTCACGCTCGGCGCTGGCGTGGTGGTGATGCCCTTGCCATGGTGGAACCACAGGCGGATCGCATCCCACAGCCGTTTGAAGAAGCCGCCCTGCGGCGCATCCTTCAGTACCACCAGCGGCTCGGAAACCACCGATTTGCCGTCGAAGGCGACCTTCAGCGTGCCGACCTGCTGGCCTTTCTGGAACGGCGCGATCAGGGTCGCGGGAATTTCCATCGTGGCCTTGAGCTCATCGTAACGGCCACGCGGAATCGTCACCGAGGTGTCCTGCGCCACGCCGAGTTCGAGCGTGTCGGAGGCGCCCTTCCACAGCCTCGGGGTGGCCAGCACCTCGCCGGCCTTGTACAGGTCGTGGGTGCGGTAGAAGTTGAAGCCCCAGTTGAGCAGCGCCTCGTCGCCGGTGGTCGCCGCGTTCATGTCGGCGCCACCCATCGTCACCGCGATCAGGCGCATGCCGTTGCGCAGTGCGGACGCCGCGAGACAGTAGCCCGCTTCCTTGGTCGAACCGGTCTTGATGCCGTCCACCGAAGGGTCGGTCCACAAGAGCGTGTTGCGGTTGTGCTGGGTGATGCCGTTCCACTCGAACGACTTGATCTTCGAGATCGCGTAGATGTCCGGGAAGTTGTGGATCAGCGCGCGCGACAGGATCGCGATGTCGTGTGCGGTGCTGTAGAGGTCCGGCGCCGGATAGCCCGAGGCGTTCACGAAATGCGTGCCGGTCATGCCGAGCCGTTGCGCGTACGCGTTCATCATCCCCGCAAAGGCGGGCTCGGAACCCGCCACGTGCTCGGCCAGCGCGATCGCGGCGTCGTTGCCCGACTGGATGATCATCCCGTACAGGAGATCCTTCAGCGGCACTTCGGAATTCAGTTTCAGGAAACTGGTCGAACTGTCGGTGCCCGCGCCGCCGGCGCGCCAGGCGTGTTCCGAAATGTGGACCTGGTCGTTCATGTGGATCTTGCCGGCCTTGAGTTCGGCGGCGACCACGTACTCGGTCATGATCTTGGTCAGCGAAGCCGGCGCGCGGCGTTCGTCCATGTTGCCGGACGCCAGGATCTGGCCGTTGGCGTAATCCATCAGCACCCACGAGGCGACCGCGGGCTGCGGCGCCGGCGGGATCGGCGTCTGCGGAACGGTCGGCACCGGTTTGGGGGGTTCCGAGGGCTTCGGTGGCAATGGCGTGGTCTGTGCCAACACGGCGCCGGTGAATGCAACCAGGGAAGCCAACAACAGGGAACGGATCATTCTCATCAGACTCACTTTGTTTGTGCGATCGTCCATGATCGCTGCATTGCGGAACCGCGTATCGTACGCGAGCCGTTCGCAGTCATAAAGATCAGAACGGCCATCCATGGCACGAGATTGTGCGATCGTCCCTGATCGCTGCATTGTTGAACCACAACTCACACCGATCTTCCGTCGAACCTTCAACATCAGAACGGCCTTCCATGGCCTGACTTTTCGCAACAGCGGCTTCGCATCGAGCTGAGCCTTGCGTCACTGTATCGCCACATTCGAGTGTGGCAAACCGAGCGCATCCAGTCGCGCCGTGGTGTGGTCGACCGCCTCCGCGTCGGGCAACGGGCCGATCTGCACGCGTTGCAGGGTATGCCCTCCGACGTTGGCTGCGACCACGCGCACCTGTCCGAACTTGATGTCGCGCAGCCGCGCGGCCAGCCGCTCGGCGTTGCCTGCGTCGGCGAACGCGCCGACCTGAACGTACAGTTGTGGCGCCCGGCCGCTCCGCGATGTGACCGCGGTGATCGGCGCGGGTTCCGCGTTCGGGTGCGCGGGGTCGATGCCCTGCACCTCGACCATGCCGCTGCCCTTGGGCCAGATGCCGATCCGCACGGCCGCCGCGAGCGACAGGTCGATGATCCGGTTGGGCACGAACGGGCCGCGGTCGTTGACCCGCACGATCACGCTCTTGCCATTCTGCAGGTTGGTGACCCGCGCGAAGCTCGGCAGCGGCAGCACCTTGCTGGCCGCCGAGAACCTGTACATGTCGTAGGTCTCGAAATCCGACGTTTTGTAACCGTGGAACTTGCTGCCGTAGTACGAGGCGATGCCGCGCTCGTCGTAGCCCGCGGCGGTCGGCAGCACGCGGTAGGTTTCGCCGTTCACGCTGTACGGCGACTTGTTGCCGTAGCGCGAGCGCGGCAGGGCTTCCGGCACCGGCTCCGGGATCGCGTTGAAGTCGATGCCGGCGATGTTCGGCGTGGAATCGTTGCGCTCGCGGTAGCGCTCGGATTGCGGAAGGCTGGTGTTGCCGCGCGAGGCGGTGCCGCCGCCCCGCGCGCCCCGCGATTCCGGACGGTGCGGGTTCGACGAGCACGCAGCCAGCGCCAGCAGCGCCAACCCGAGCAGCGCGCGCGGGAACCATTTTTTTGCCTGATCGCTCCCGACCAAACGGCTTGCGTAGGGCGGGTCTTGACCCGCCAAACCTGTCGCGGTTCGACGCCCTCTCCGTAGGGCGGGTCTTGACCCGCCGATTGAAGTGAACGGCGGGTCAAGACCCGCCCTACGCCACGATGGTGTCATTGTGCGGCGACGGGGTTCTGGGCGACCCCGCGCGCAATCGCGTCGGCGAGCTGGGTGACCGCCATCGCGTACATCGGACTCTTGTTGTAGCGGGTGATCACGTAGAAGTTCCGGAAGGTCAACCAGTATTCGGGGCCGGCCGCGCCATCCAGCGTCAGCAGGTTCGCGGGCAGCGACGGGTCCACCTGCGCGGTCGGTGCGTAGCCGTCGGCGGTGAACTGCTCGAGCGGGGTCTTCGGCAGCGCGTTTTCGTACACGGGCGCCTTGGCGGCGGTGGCGCTCGGGTCGGCGCGTACCGCGACCGGTTGGCCGGTCTGCCAGCCGTGGATGCGGAAATAGTTGGCGATGCTGGCGAACGCATCCGGCAGCGACGCGAACAGGTTGATGTGACCGTCGCCGTCGGCGTCCACCGCGAAGTCGCGGATGCTCGAGGGCATGAACTGCGCGAGCCCTTGGGCACCGGCGTAGGAACCGTAGATGTCCGTGATCGGACCGGGCAGCTTGCCGGGCGGCAGCTCCAGCAGGGTCTTCAATTCACCGCGGAAATAGTTCGCGCGCGGTGGGTAGTGGAACGCCAGCGTCACCAGCGCGTCCAGCACCCGGTAATTGCCGGTGATCGCTCCGTAATTGGTTTCCACCCCGATGATCGCGACGATGAACTGCGGCGGCACGCCGTATTGCTTCGAGACCTGCTCCAGCAGTGCGCGGTGGCGCCGGTAGAACGAGATGCCTTCGTCGATCCGTTCCGGATTCAGGAAGATCGGCCGGTACGCGCTCCACGGCTTGCTCTCGGCAGGGCGGCTGATCGCGTCGAGGATGCGCTGCTTGACGACCGCGCCGTCCAGCAGCGCGTTCAGCACCGTCGGGTCCTTGCCGGTCGCGGCGGCGACCGCGCGCACCAATTCGGCCTGTTCGGCAGCGACGTTTGCGGGCGAGGCGGCCGTCGGAACGGAGGACGCGGGCGCCGGCGGCGTGGACTGTGCGCGGGCGGCAAGTGGAAGCGTGCCGGCCAATACCAGCGCCGGCAGCCACACGCGGATCGAAAGGCTCATGCGTGGAGGGAAATTCGTGCGCGGAAACGACCGGCGCAGCCTAGCATGCCCGCGGTGCATCATCGCAAGACACGCAGTGAGCTTGCGTGCGCGGGCCCGCGATCGGCGTAGCCTATGTCGCGTCAGCCATGTGGCGTGCCCGGTGACGCCGGCCTGCCGAACGGAGTGCTTCCATGATCATGCGCATCTGGCGAGGCATCACCTCGAAGGATCGGGCCGACGCCTATCTCGAACACCTGCAGCAGACTGCGCTGCCGAAACTGGCCGAGCAGCCGGGCCAGCGCGGCGCGTGGGTATTGCGGCGCGTGCACGGCGGGCAGTGCGAATTCCAGGTGCTGTCCTTGTGGGCGTCCGAGAAAGACCTTCGCACGTTCGCAGGCGATCAGCCGGAGCAGTCGGTGTACTTCGCCGAGGACGACAAATACCTGTTGGAGATGGAACCGCTGGTGCGGCTGTATGAGGTGGCGGATAGCGTTGCAGTGCCGACGTGACCGGTCTGATGTAAACCGGCATTGGAATGCGTGCGTGCGCGCGAACGGCGTGTCGTGCCGAAGGTCAACCGTCGCAGTTCTGGTAGGCCGGCTCAAGGCCGAAGGCCGGAGCCGGC
>JBOHYT010000173.1:0-8508 GCA_050738055.1 Rhodanobacteraceae bacterium | reverse complement strand
GCGCCGCGGATCGCACTGGTCGGCGCCGTCGACATACAGCGGGATCGTTCCGACCGCGTTCGGGTCGAGCACCTGGATTCCGCGTTCACGCAGCAGCGCACTGGATGCATCCGAACTCGAGACCGCGCCATCGATCCGGTGCCTGATCTTCGCCAGTGCATCGATGAAAAACCTCACGGTCGAACCCGTGCCGACCCCGACGATCGTCTTGTCTTCGACGAATTCGATCGCCGCTTCGCCGGCGGCGCGTTTCTGGGCCTCGATGTCCATGCGTCCCCGGTTCACTCCAGATCCAGAATGGCGTTCCATTGCGCTTCGCTCACCGGCAATACCGACAGGCGATTGCCGCGTCGGATCAGCGGGAAATCACCGAGGCCGTGCAGTGTCCTGATTTCATCCAGCGTGATCACGCGCTCGAGCTTGCGCACGAGGCGGACCTCCACCAGCGACCAGCGCGGATCGTCGGGATCGCTGGCGGAATCGAAATGGCCATTGTCGGGATCGAACTGGGTCGGGTCCGGCTTGGGCGCGCCCGCGACCATCGCAATGCCCGCGACGCCCGGCACCGCGCAACTGGAGTGGTAGATCAGCACGCCATCGCCGCGGCGCATCTCGCGGAGGAAATTGCGCGCCTGGTAGTTGCGCACCCCGTCCCAAGGCTCGACCTTGCGTGCGGCGAGATCGTCGATCGAGAACGTGGTGGGCTCGGTTTTCATCAGCCAGTGTCGCATGGCGCATCCGTCAGGTCGCGGGATCGTCCGTGGTGCAGGCTATCAGTTCCGTGTCGGTGGCAACGTAGTCGAGGTCGACGTCCCAAGGCTCGGTCGGAAGCGCATCGACTTCCTGGAAGGCGTAGCCGATCCCGACCAGCAGCGGGGTCGCGGGACGCCTGGTGTCGCGCAGGAATGCCAGGCTGGTGTCGTACCAGCCGCCCCCGGTGCCGAGACGGTGACCGGCGCGGTCGAACGCGAGCAGCGGCAGCAGGATCACGTCCAGGTCGCGCGGCGCAAGGTATTGCGCGGCTGCCGCGTCCGGTTCGGGAATTCCGAACCGGTTGCTGCGCACCGTCGCGCCAGCGTGATATTCGGCGAAGTGCAATTGGCGCGCCGCGCCGAGCACGGGCAGGAAATAATGCTGGTCGCGGCGCTGCAGCGAGGCGACCGCGAGATTCAGCGGCAGCTCGCCGCGCACCGCCCAGTAACCGGCAACCCGAGGGTCGGTCATGAATTCGGGCAGCGTTTCGAGGCTGCGCAGCACCCCGGCGGCGGCTTCGATGCGCTGTTTGGCCTCGAGCTCGTTGCGCCGCACCGACATCCGCGCGCGCAGCAACGCCCGACTATCGTTCATCTATGGTGGCCCATTCGAAGCGGCTTTTGTAGGACGTGATTGGCGTCGACTCTCGGCAGTCACTTGGTCATTCCGGGGCCATCGCCGGCTGTATCGGCGGTTCCGCCCGCAAACAGCGCGGGCGGCCCCGGAATGACAAGGTTTTGTGTGATCTGCCGCGTCCCTGCTGGCTGGTGATTCATGCAAATCAGCTTGTGAAAAGTCATCCCGTGGATGGACGTTCTGGTCTTTCCGGCATCGGGAAGTCTCATTCGAAGCGGCGTAGGGCGGAACCCGCGAAGCGATTTCCGCCGGTTTGGCCCTTGGCGGAAGCGGCTGCGCCGATTCCGCCCTACCAACCTGTACGACCTTTCACTCAAAGCGGCTGTACGAACTTTCACTCGAAGCGGCTTTTGTGAGAAGTCAGGCCATGGAAGGCCGTTCTGATGCTGGGTGGCAGCGAACCGCCCAAGCTGCCATTGCACTCATCGAAGCAGCGATCAGGGATGATCGCACAAAAAAACCATGGACGGCCGTTCTGGTGGCTGTGGCGCAGGAACGTTGTCGTTGAGCGGTCGATGCACGGGGTCAGCGTTCACGGACGAACGCAAAAAGAAGCCAACGCCCTCCGCGATGACGATGCGCGCCGAGCGACCCTGATCCTCAAGGATCACGTGGGCGGGCTCACCGGAGTTTCAGGCTTTCCGCTCGTGGCGGACTTGCTCAACGCTCCGGAATTTGCCGACCCCAGGCCGTACATTAGGAACAAGGCACATTGCTGGAGGCGCGCTGTCGTTCACCGCAGGGGACGCCAGCGGTGTCATTCTAGGGGTGCCTCGAGTGCATCTTCAAGCTTGCGACGCAGCATCGCAATCTGCTCGCCGGCGTTGCTGGAAAGCTGGTTCTGGCTGCGTTGCAGCATCAGCAGTTCGTGCGTGACGTCGAGCGCGGCGAGCACCGCGATGCGGTCGTAGCCGGGGCTGCGCGCGGCGTGCCGGATGTCGCGCATCTTGCGGTTCAAGTGCTCGACAGCCGCCAGCAGGCTCTCGCGTTCATCGGGCTTGCAGCCGACCAGAAATTCGCGGTCCAGCAACTTGACGGTGACGGTGACGGATTCGTTGGCCATTCGTTCGGTATCTTGTGATGCACGGGGCCGCTGGGCGGCAGATGGTGCTGCGGGTTCGAGCGTGGCGTTCGCGTGCGCACGCGAACTCACCCGGCGCTTTCGAGCGCCTTCAATCGCTCGATCATCGCCTCGACGCGGGTACGTGCCTGCTCGTTGCGGGTCACGAGCGCCGCACGCTCGCCGGCCAATTGGTCGCGACCGCGCCGCAGGCTGGCATTTTCCTCGGCGAGTCGGCGCAGTCGTTCGAGCGCCTTGTCCAGCGTGCGGGACAGCGCGGCAAGTTCGCCTTCGACGGAAGCAGCTTGGTTGTCCATGACGGGAATATAAAGCAAAAGCGACTTGCCGGCATCTGACCAGCCCACCTTCTCCCGCGCCGTCCCGACGTTTGAGGTAGGGCGGGTCTCGACTCGCCGTGGCGCGGACCACGCGATGCAACCAGCGCAACCGCGCGGGATGCCGGCGGGTCAAGACCCGCCCTACCGGTCATCGTAGGGCGGTTTTCAACCCGCCGTCGCCGCGCGGGACGATGCGACGCGACATGGCGGGTCAAGACCCGATGGCGGGTCAAGACCCGCCCTACGCGGACGTGAAGGCGGTGGCACTGTGCCGGTTCAGGAAATCCAGGCAAGCTTCCGCCGACAGCGGCCGCGAAAACCAGTAGCCCTGGATCTCGTCGCAATGCTGCGCGCGCAGGAACGCGAGCTGTTCCGCCGTTTCCACGCCCTCGGCGACGACCTTGAGCTGCAGCGAGTGCGCCATCGTGATGATCGTCGAGGTGATCGCCGCGTCGTCGGGGTCGGTGGTGACGTCGCCCACGAATTCCTGGTCGATCTTCAGGGTGTCGATCGGCAGGCGCTTGAGATACGCCAGCGACGAATAGCCGGTGCCGAAGTCGTCGATCGCGAGCCGCGCGCCGATCGACTTCAGTTCGCCGAGCAGCCGCACCGACTGTTCGGCGTCGGCCATGACCATGCTTTCGGTGAGCTCCAGTTCCACCTGGTTCGGCGCGACGTCATGTTCGGCGAGCAGGTCGCAGATGTGCGCGGTGAGATCCGGGCGGTTGAGCTGCGCCGCGGAAAGGTTGATCGCCATCGTCAGGTGCCGATGGCCGTTCTCGCGGAAGCGGCGCAGATCCGCGCAGGCGGTTCCGAACACGTACGCGCTGATCTCGTGGATCTGCCCGGTTTCCTCGGCCAGCGGGATGAACACGCTGGGCGGGATCTCGCCGAGGTCGCGGTTGTGCCAGCGCAGCAGCGCTTCCATGCCGGTGATGTGTTCGCCGTGCAGCGACATCTTGGGCTGGTAGACCATGCGCAACTCGCCGCGATCCAGCGCGCGCCGGAGTGCGTTGACCAGCGTGGCGTGGTCGCGCGCACGCGCGTCCATGCCGGGGTGGTACACCGCCCAGGTGTTGCGGCCGCTCGATTTGGCCTGGTACATCGCGGTGTCGGCGCACTTCAGGAGGTCCGCCGGCGTCTGGCCGTGGTCGGGATACATCGCGATGCCGATCGAGGGCGAGATCACCGTCTCCTGGGTGCCGGAAACCGCCAGCGGCTTGGTGAAGGCCTGGATCAGGCGCTGCGCCATTTCCTCCGCGCCGCCGACGTCGGCCAGGTCTTCCAGCACCACGGTGAACTCGTCGCCGCCCAGGCGCGCGACCAAGTCGTTCTCGCGCACGCACTGACGCAGCCGCGCGCCCGCGGCCTTCAGCGTGCGGTCGCCGGCGGTGTGGCCGAGCGAATCGTTGACGTGCTTGAAGCGGTCGAGGTCGAGGAACAGCAACGCGACCTTGTGGCCGCTGCGACGCGCGTTGATCACCGCCGCGCCCAAGCGTTCGCCGAGCAGCGCGCGATTGGGCAGGCCTGTCAGGGTGTCGTAGTTGGCGAGGTAGCGAAGTTCCTGCTCGGCGCGCTTGCGGTCGGTGATGTCGGTCAGCACACCGATCATGTGGGTGCGCTGGCCGGACGCGTCGCACACTTCGTTGAGTTCCACCCAGCACAGGAACTCCTCGCCGTCCTTGCGGCGTTGCCACAGCTCGCCGCGCCAGTGGCCGGTCTCGGCCAGCATCTGGCGCAGGTGGGTGTAGCTTTCCGGCGCATGACGGCTGCCGTTGAGGAGCGACGCATCGCGGCCGAGCACCTCGTGTTCGGCGTAGCCGGTCATGCGGGTGAACGCGGTGTTGACCGAGATGAAGCGGAAGTCGAGGTCGGTGACCGTGACCGCCTCGCTCATGTTGCGGATCACTTCGGTGGCGATGCGGCGGTCGCGATCGGCGGCGCGGATCGCGCTGATGTCCCGCTCGGTGCCGCACACGCGCAGTGGCTTGCCGTCCGCGTCGCGCTCGACGATCTTCCCGCGCGAGATCACCCAGTTCCATTCGTCGTCGCGGCCGCGCACGCGGTGCTCGACCTCGAAGTGTTCGGTGTTGCCCGCGAGATGCTCGGCGAGCGCACGGTCGAGGTTGGCGAGGTCGTCCGGGTGCACCATGCTGCGCCGCCATTCGTCGGCGGGAACCGATTGCTCGTGATGACCTCCGGGCGCGCCCTCCGGCCCGAGCCGGAGGATCGTGCCGCGCTCCAGATTCCAGTCCCAGAACTCGTCGCCCGATCCCCACAGGGCCTGGCGCAGGCGGCCTTCGCGCAGGCGCAACTGGCGGCGGTGGCGAAGTTGTTCCTGGTGGTGGCTGCGCCAGCCGAGCACGGCGATCAGGATCAGCAGTGCGATGGCCGCCGCGTAGACCGCGCGCATCGCCGGGCTCCACCACCAGGTCGTTTTCACGTGTATCCGCACGGAAGCCGTGTCGCCCGGAGTACCGTCGCGCCGGACCGACTGCACCTCGAACCGATAGTTGCCTGGTGCCAGGCTCGTGTAGGCGACCGAATGATCGCTGCTCGGCGCGCTCCAATGCGGGCTGCGGCCCAGCAACCGGTAGCGGTACCGCCCGCGACCGGGGGAAACGTAGTCGAGCGCCGCGAATTCGACGTACAAGCTGCGCTCATGGGCGGCGAGGGTGATGGGTCCGGGCGACGACGTCGGCACCGGGATGCGCCGGCTGGCGTCATACAGCGCCGTAATGGCGACCGGCGCGTGCGCCGCAGCCGGTCGCACCCTGGCCGGGTCGATGATGTCGAAACCGTGGCCGCCAAACAGCAGCTCGCCTTTGGCGGTGCGCAGGCACGCGCCGGCGTCGTATTCGCTGCCCTGCAGGCCGTCCCAGACGCCGAAGTTGCGGATCACGCCGGTTTTCGGATCGAGCCGGCCGATCCCGAGGTTGGTGCTGAACCAGAGGTCGCCCTTGGCATCCTCCAGCATGCAATCGATGGTGTCGTCGGGCAGCCCGTCAGTCAATCCGTATCGCTGGAAATGGGCACCGTCGGCATCGATACCTTTGAGCCGGCTGATGCCGGAGAGCGAACCGATCCAGACCTGCCCGTTGCTGGTGGTCAGGATGCTGACAATGGTGCTGCCCGCCAGCGAGTCGTTGGTGCCCGGGATTTCGCGGAAGGTCCGCAGCGTGCCGCTGGCCGGATCGATCCTCGACACGCCGCGGGTGGTGCCGACCCAGATGTTGCCGTGGCTGTCCTCATCGATCACCATCACGTTGTCCGAGGCCAGGCCATGGGCGCTTTCGAAGCGCTGCACGGCACGCCCGTCGTGGTAGTGCACCAGCCCCGCACCCTGGGGCGCGACCCACAGGTCGCCCGCGCGGTCGCGGTACAGCGTCCTTGTCGGCGTCGTGACGGGCTTGCCGTCGAGCAGTAGCCGAGCGGCCTTGCCGGTCACCGGGTCGAATCGGAGGATGCCGGCGTTGGACGGCAGCAGCAGGGTTCCGTCGGGATCGGCGATGATGCCGAACGCAAGCGTCGGGGGATTCGCAACGAAGGCATCGCCCCCGCCGGCGCGCGCTCGCACGCCGGAGGCAGGCGCTGCCGGCCGGTCCCCGGTTGCCCTGGCGAGTGCGTCGGCGAAGCTGGTGACCTTCTGGCTGGCGGCGTCGTAATGCACCAGCCCCGGACCGGTCATCGCGATCCAGTAGCCGCCGTCCCCGGTCGGATGGAACGCGGTCACGAACGAGCGTGCCCGCGGATCACCATTCAGGTTCAGCACCGCCCGGATCGGATTGCCACCGGGGGCGGTCCAGACCACGCCGGCCGTCAATGTGCCGACCCAAAGCAGGCCGGTGCGGTCGACGAACAGCGTGTCGATGCTCGAATCGGGCAGCCCGCCGGTGATGCCCACGGGACTCGGGACGACCTTTTCTTCGGCGCCATCGGGTGCCAGCCGCAGCAGGCTGTGGTCGGCGAGCCCGAGCCAGACGCGCCCGGCGTCGTCGATCGCGATCGCACTCACGCCGACGGCATGCGCCCCGTCGTGGTGCCAAAGCGATACGAGCGCGCCGGAGGCGCGGTCGACGCTGGCCAGACCGGCATCGTTGCCGAGCAGCAGCCGGTTGTGCGCACCGCAGTGCAGCGCATCGATCGGCTGCGCAGTGGTGGCGAGGATCCGGGCGCTCGTCGAGTTCGCGTCCAGCGCCACGATGGCCTTCCCGGCGGACGCGTACACGCTGCCGTCCGCGCAGCGGGTCAGCGAAGTCACGGGTTGATCCATCTCCCGCGGTTCGGACCAGATTCGCTGGAGGTGCGGTTCGGGCGTGGACGCCAGGCGGTCCAGGCCTGCGGCACTGCCGACCAGCACATCGCCGTCCGGCAGCTCGAGCAGGCTGGTCACCGGCACGCCGGGCCGTTGTACGGCCGCGGGCAACGGGATGACCTTGTCCGCTTCCGGATCGAGCAGCACGAGTCCGTCGCTGGAAGAACCCACCCAGAGCCGCCCGTCGCCGGCGTCGGCGAGCGAGGTCACCAGGTAATCGTCGGGAAGGCTGTCGGTGCGATCGGGATCGTGGTGGTAGCGGCTGAGTTTGTAGCCGTCGTAGCGGAACAGTCCGCCCTGGGTCACAAACCACATGAACCCCTTGCGGTCCTGAAAAATCAGCGAAACCGAGTCCTGGGCGAGCCCGTCCGCGCTGTCGAGCTGCTGAAAGTGGAAGCTGCGTTGGTACGCGTGCCAGGTCGGGCGGGGCGCCTGGGCCGCGGCCGCGACGGCGACCAGCCACAGCAGCGCCGCCACCAGCACCGGCAGCACGCGCAGGCGCCCGGGCGGGTTGGCCCCGGTGAATCCGGAAGGAACGCGGCTCATGGAGTACGCAGGCCCCTGACTGTCGCAGCCATCCGTTGCACGACCACCCTTGAACGGAAGGGCAGGCGCGGCTGCACGCCAAGTGTACTCAAACCGCCGCAAGGCGTCGTGGGAAGCAGGTCACTGGAACGTTGTGCCCAGGCGTAGGGCGGGTCTCGACCCGCCGTGGCGGGCGGACCGTAGCGGAGTACGCAACACGGCCAAGACGACCGCTCGGTGGCGCGGCGGGTCAAGACCCGCCCTGCGCCTCTGGAACTTTGTGCCTAGAATGCGACGATGATCACCTACGAGGAATTCGGCGCGGCGATCGCCGGGGCCAAGATCGGCATCGGGGCCGCCGAGCTGCACGGTTCGGTCACGGGTTACCTGTGCGCGCGGCCACCGAGCGGCGCGCACGAGTTGTTGGGCGCGCTGGAACTGGAGAGCGACACCGGCGCCCCGGTCGGCCCGCTGCACGCACTGGTCGATGAGTTCGCTGCGGACATTGCGCGTCGGCTTCGCTCGGGCGAGGAAGTGACGCCGCTGTTGCCGGCGACGCCCTTGCAGGCGCGCGCCGATGGCGTGGTGGAGTGGTGCCGGGGGTTCCTCGGTGGGCTGGGTTTGACCGGCGCGCTCGCGGACGCCGGGCTCGATCCCGCGGCCCGCGAACTGCTGGATGCCTTTGCGCAGATCGCGGCGATGCGCATCGAGTGCGACGGTGACGCCGCCGCTCTGGACGGAGTGCTGGAATTCGTCCGCGGCGGAGTCTTGCACTTGCACGCGATGCTGCCGGACGCGGGCCGTCCATGATCCAGCCCGCGGAATTCGCGCGCCGGCGGCGCGAACTGATGCGGATGGCCGGCGAGGACGCGGCGCTGGTG
>JBOHYT010000172.1:0-3020 GCA_050738055.1 Rhodanobacteraceae bacterium | reverse complement strand
CGCCGCGGCCCAAAGAAAGATGCGTAGAGACTTGAAGCTCATGATCGCTTACCCCTGAACGATAGGGCTACTGGAACGAGGTGTCCTGCAACATCACCGGCAATTTGCCGTCGGGTCCGACCGCTTTCGCCGTGACCCGGAATACCTTCGTGAGATTGCAGGCGCCGTACCCTGTGCAAGCCGGGTCACCGGGCCGCACGACCGATGGCAGTTGCTCGATGATGACCGTCGCGGTCGACTTGGTATAACTGGAATTGTTGAAGACGGACGCGCCACCCAGCACGTTGGAACCGGTCCACGCGAATGTCGATGCCGGCTGCGCCCATTGCGGCACGTCGATTGAGTTGAACGTGTAGGCGCCGTTCGTGTCGCTCGCGAAATCCTCCAACACGGTCCCGCTCAGCAATTGGGTTTCCGCGTAGCCCAGCGCGCCCTCGCCGGTCGCCCGGCCCATGTCCGAGCCCCAGGCGTTGCCGGCTACCCGGTTCTGGTTGGCGACCAGTTGCATCGCGACCAGCGCCGTGATGCTGAGCACGATGAGCAGCACCAGGCCGACCAGCAATGCGACGCCATGTTGGCGTGCGCGGCGTTCGAACGAAGGCGCATTCATAGAGACACATTCCTGAGATTCACGGTGAGTCGATAGACATGCCGCAGCCGGGTGTCCGCGGGTACCGCGACCATGGTGCCGAGCACATCGAAAGCCGCTTGCGATGCGAACCTGTTGGAGCCCAATCCGCCCTCGATCAGGAAAGCCATCCGCACTGCGGTCACGTTGGGCCAGTTATTGGCGGCTGCGACGGCGCTCGCCGGCAGCCACTGGATAGTGCCGGTTGTCGGGTCAGTGACGCCGTACATCACCTGCATGTTTTCCACGCCCGGCACGATCGGGGTTGCGACCCATGCCCCGCCCACGTAAATGGCCTTGTACAACGCGCTCTGCCCACCCGCGCTCTTGGCCACGTAGAAAACAGCCTGCTGCAGCGGCACGAACTGCACGCCGGGCGCAAAATCGGGCTGGAACGTGGCACTGATGTTGGCCGGCGTTTCGTGCGTAATCACCACGCCAGCACCACTGCCTGTGACCGCGGTCGCCATGAACACGACTGCTTTGCCGCAGTCGGACAAGGCAGCGGGCGCGGGCAGCCCCTCGCCGTTGAGGGTCGCCACGACATTGCTGAGCTGATTGTCAGTGACGGTGAAAGCGTCGGCGCCCGCGGTGATGCCGTTCACACCTGCCGGCGCAGTGCCGGGCATTTCACCGGACACGACCAGCACGTCGCTGCCCGGTTCGGGAATGACAGAAGGCACGAACGACGCATCCAGAGCAGGCGCCCAGTCACTGACATTGGCATCGTTGGCCGCATCGTCGGCCGTGATCGCGTAGGTGCCCGTGCCCGCCGTACCGTTGTAGTCGTAGCCCTGCACGGCCAAGCCGTAATTGTTGACCACGGCTTGCTGGGTGGACGCGATATTGAGCGAGGTAGGGATCAGCCTGCCGCAACCGCCGAAGCCCGCGCCACGGATCGCCGGCGAGATGATCGCGCTGATCGCGTTGCCCGCGTTCTGCACACGAGCCTGCGAGAGCGCGGTGCCGTAAACCTGCTGGAGCGCCGTGAACACCGTGATGATGCCTGCCACGACGATGAGCCCCAGGGTCATGGCGATCATTAGCTCGACCAAGGTGTAGCCGCCGTTGCGAGGGGAGAAGCGCGCACTCACAGCAGCGTCTCCAACTGGACGGTGCGGCGGGTCGTGGCGGACTTCAGCGCCGTGGCCGCGGGCGCGTCGTTGTAACTCACCACCACGGTCGTGAGATAGGTATTCTTGGGTGTAAGCACCACCGTGATCGTTGCATTCGCACCCGGCAGCAGGCTGTTCAAGCCGGTGAGCCATTGAAACAAGTCGTACGCCGCCTCGTTCGCGGCGGCGCAGGCAGCGCCCGTGGGATCGCACATCACCGGCGGCGCGCTGACGGTGCCTCCAGTATAGGAAATGTCGTAGTCACCCAACTGCGCCCCGCTGACGTTCTGGCGCATGCGCTCGATGATGTCGTTGGCGAGTTGCGCGCTCTGCTGTTGCAAGTAGCTGCTGGATGTGGAGCGATGCACCGTCACCAGCGCGGCGCCGACGCCGAGCATGCCGAGCGACACGACCACCACCGCGATCAACACTTCCAGCAGGCTGAAGCCGGAGACTTTCCTGTGCATGGCCGCGGTTCCTATGGACATACCAACGCAGTCCCGTCGGGGTCCGCTCCCGGCGTTTGCGAGGTCTGGATGTACCCGCCCGAGTTCACGACTACCGAGTGCGCGTACGCGCTGCCGCGGTTGTCGCAGAGCTTGAAAAGATCCGTGCCCGTGCCGATGGGCAGCCCGGTCACCAGTCCGCGCGGGGTGAATACCAGTGGAATCGAGCCGCCGCTGGCCGTGACGGCCACCCCATACGCGCCGAGGTTGCCGCTGGCGAGCAGTACCGACGTCGCACCCGCGGGGTCAGTGATCACGCCCCACCCGGTATCCCAAGTGGCGGCGGCGGAGCAGATGGTGTCGGTGGGATTGGCGATCGGACACACCGTGACGGACTGCCCATCGCGCAAGGCGCTGTTGCGCGCGTATGCAAAAGCATTGAGCAGGGAATTGGTCGCGCTGGTTTGGCGCGTGTTGGCCATCAATCGCGTGAAACTTGGGACGGCGATTGCCAGCAGCACCGCTGCCACGGCGATCGTGACCATCAACTCGACCAGCGTGAAGCCGGTCGCCACGCACTTCCCGCCGCACGCGTGTGGCGAGCGCGCACCAGCAAACCTGACGCGAAATCGATTCATCGTGGTGCCCCTGTGCCCCTGCATTGATCTTGCCGCGCATTGATAACGCAGACGCCGATGCACAAATCTGACCAACGTCACGAAACCTGCCATCCAGCCGACGAACGGCGGCACTGGCCCGACGAGCGGTAGCAAGCACGCGATGCATCCGCAGCGGCGCCTGCTGTGAGACATCCGGGGCCGCCAACGCCCG
>JBOHYT010000171.1:0-3002 GCA_050738055.1 Rhodanobacteraceae bacterium | reverse complement strand
AACCGATCATGGGCGTCTTTTCAAGAATGAGCGACATCGTCAACTCCAACATCAACGCGATGCTGGACAAGGCCGAGGACCCCGAAAAAGTGGTCCGGCTGATCATCCAGGAAATGGAAGACACGCTGGTGGAAGTCCGTTCGGCCGCGGCGCGCGCGATCGCCGACCGCAAGGAACTGGAGCGGCGGATGACGTACGCCGAGCGCGAGGCCGATGAGTGGCAACGCCGCGCGGAACTGGCGGTCAACAAGAACCGCGACGACCTCGCGAAGGCGGCGCTGGCGGAAAGGAAGCGGGTCGACGGCGCGCTGGCCGAACTCCAGAAGCAGCACAAGGAGGTTGGCCTCGGTCTCGAGAAGCTCGGTGACGACATCGTCGCGCTGCAGGCCAAGCTCGCGGATGCCAAGAACCGCCAGAAGGGGCTGGAGACCCGCCGCCACACCGCGGCGTACCGCCTGCAGGCGCGCAGCCGCATCCACGACCGGCGCTTCAACGACGCGCTGGGCAAGTTCGAGTACTACGAACGCAAGCTGGAACACATGGAAGGCAAGGTGGAGTCCTTCGACCTCGGCCAGAAGCGCGGGTTGGACAAGGAGTTCGCGGATCTCGAGACCGATGACCACGTCGCGGCCGAACTGGCGGCGTTGAAGCAGCGCATGGGTTCGATCCCTGCGTCCTCCAAACCGGCCGCCGCCAAACCGGCCGCCGCCAAAGAGACCCCCGCCGCCACCAAAGAGTAGGGACCATGGAAGCGCTCGTTCCGGTCTTCATCGTTTTCTGTGTCATCGTCGCGCCGCTGTGGCTGATCCTGCACTACACGACCAAACGTCGCCAGGCTCAGAGCCTGACGCGTGAAGACGAAAAGATGCTGTCCGATCTCTGGCAACTGGCAAAGAAGATGGAAAGCCGCGTCAATTCGCTGGAAACCATCCTCGATGCACACGTCCCCAACTGGAGGGATAAGGCATGAACCATCAAGATTTCGAGGAACGGCCGCGTGGGTTCTATCGCGATTCGGAACGCGGCGTGATCCTGGGCGTATGCGCAGGCATCGCCGAACATTTCGACTGGCCCGTTTGGCTGACGCGCGCGGGTGCGGTCCTGCTTGGGTGGTTCCTGACGGTGCCCGTGATCATCGCGTACATCGTGGCCGCGCTGCTGATGCGGGAACGACCGCTGCGCTACTACGGCGATGGCGACGAAAGGGCTTTCTGGCAATCGAGACGGCACCGGAGCTGAGCCATGCGATACGACGACGGCTGGCGCGCACAACGCTTCTACCGCGACCGGCGCAACGGAAAAATCATGGGCGTGTGCGCAGGGCTGGCCGACTATTTCGGCTGGAACGTCACGTTCATCCGCATCCTCGCGATCATTGCGCTGATCTGGTTCAGCGCCCTGACACTTGTCATCTATTTTGCGTTGGGTTTCCTGCTGCCGGTGAAGCCCGAGCGGTTGTACGATTGGGACACGGACGAGGAGTACTGGCGCAGTGTCAGGCGCTCCGCCGGCGACACCTTCCGCGATACCCGTCAGCGCTTTCGTGAACTGGATGCGAAACTGCAACGGATGGAAGGCTACGTCACCTCGGGACGCTACGACCTGGACCGGCAATTCCGCGACCTGGAAGATTAGGAAACAGCAATGGACAGTGGCCAGATATTCGTTCTGTGCATCATCCTGCTTGCTCTTGCTGCCGGTCTGGTCCGGCACTTCATGCGCATGCAGCAATTCAGGCCGCGCGACAACCCGGAATACCAGGCGCGGATCGACGCGCTGGAACATCGCGTGCAGACCCTTGAACGCATCATCACCGACAAGGGCTACGACCTGAAGCGCGAGTTCGACCGGCTGTAGCGCGCACATTGGTGTCAATCAGCCTACGCAACTGACCCGGTGGCGTAGGTTGGGGTGAGCGGCTTTTTGCGAACCCCAACATTGCTCGCGTCTGGTGTTGGGCTTCGCAAAGAGCGCTCAGCCCAACCTACGCGGATATGCCGGCTCCGTCGCTGCGCTCCTTGAGCCGTGTTACCCATATTCTGGCTTCGGCGCAAGTACGTGCCATTCCGCTACAGGGCCGAATAGCGACCGGCGTGCTCGCGGGCGCGGCCCAATGCGGTCATCATTTCCAGCATCGGCGGCAGTCGCTTCTTCCACGCGCCGCGCGCGGTGAAGTGCGCGGCGATCTCGTCGGCCGAAAGCGGCGCCGCGCTGGCGGCCAATATGCCCGTCACCGCGCGCACCTGGTCGACGGCTTCGCTGGGCCACGCCTGCCGTTTGCCCGCGACGGGTGGTGGCGTCACGGCGGGTGTGCCGCCGGTTTCAATTTCGATTTGCTGCGGCGTGGCTTCGGCGGTCGGGTGCTGGAATTCCGGCCGCAGCCAGCGCACCACGCCGCGCGCTTCCTCGGCCGCGCGTTCCGCGTTCAACGCCACCAGCCGTTCCAGGATCGCTTCGTCGAACGCGCGCTGGGCATCGGCGGCACTGTCACGCACACCGTTCGCGCTGAGCCCTTCGACAAGCTCAGGACAGGCTACGCTTGCGCCAGCAGGCGGAGTCGAAGCGCGCCCGCCGTCGGCTCTTCCTTCTCCCCCAGCGCCAGTCTTTTGTTCGTCATTCCGGCGAAGGCCGGAATCCAGCTCTTTGCGGGGCATCGACTGCAACTGGGCCCCGGCCATCGCCGGGGCGACGGAATGAGTACTGTTTCCTTGCGCGACTTGCAACAACGGCAATAGATCCGACCAGCCGTAGGCATCCAGCACCGCGGCGTCGAGCTCGTCGTGCAACTGTCGCAGCACCGAAACCAGCCCGTGTTCGTGGATCGTGCGTTCCTTCGCGGTCAGCGTCTGGCCGCTGCGCAATTTTTCCAGCACGTTGTACATGCCGGTCAGCGTCAGGTCGGGATGCAGCCCCTGCTGACGTGTGCGGGGCGCGTCCAGTTGTTCACCGAGGTCGCGGATGCGCGCAACCAAAGCCTCCCCCTTCAAGGGGGAGGTTGGAGG
>JBOHYT010000170.1:0-20925 GCA_050738055.1 Rhodanobacteraceae bacterium | reverse complement strand
GCAGCACGTCCTCGATGCCGGTGACGTTGAGGTAGGTTTCCTGCTGGCCGGCAAAACTTGCATCGGGCAGGTCTTCGGCGGTCGCGGAAGAACGCACGGCAACGGCGATTTCCTGTGATCGTCCCGGATCGCGGGAATCAAAAGTCGGCCGTCCATCGCCTGAACTTGCCACACCAGCGGCTTCGTCGCACAGCTTTCCGTAAGCCTCGCGGATGGCCTGTTCGAGGTCGTCAGGCAGTCTGGTGTCGACGATCCAGCCGCGGATTTCCTTGCCGGCCGCGGCAAGCGCACCGACGTCCTCCACGTCCAGCGTCGCGAGACGCTTTCGGATCTTGTCCGCCAGCCCGCTTTTTTCGAGATATCCGCGAAACGCTTCGGCGGTGGTGGCGAAGCCGCCCGGCACCGAAACGCCGAGCTTCGCGAGATTGCCGATCATTTCGCCCAGCGACGCGTTCTTGCCACCGACCTTGGCAAGGTCGCTCATGCGTAGTTGATCCAGCCACAGAACGAGTTCGGTCACGGCCATCTCCATTGTGCGGGCCGGCGGCCCGCAAAGCGCCTATTTTCGCCCGTGCGGCAGGGGGTGACAAGCCGCGGAGGCCGCTGCGAAACGCCACGGTTCAGGCCGGGGCCTTCGCCGCGGCTACACTCGCCGGCTGCGGGCCGCGCGGTGCGTCGCGGTGCAGGCAACAAAGGAGAACGGATTGAACGGCGACGGACGCAGGACGGTTTTTTTCATTTCCGATTCCACCGGGATCACCGCCGAGACGATCGGCAATTCGATCCTGGCGCAGTTCGAAGGCGTGCACTTCGATGGCCATCGGCTCGCCTTCGTGGATACGCCCGACAAGGCGCGCGCCGCGTCCCTGAGGATCAAGACCGCGTATGCGCAAAACGCCGAACGGCCGATCGTCGTGAACACCGTCGTCGATCCGCAGATATGTGAAATCATCGCCGAGTCCGGGGCGTTGATGATCGACGTGATGGCACCGTTCGTCGGCACCCTGGAACTCGAGCTCGGCACACGCCGCTCGGGCGCGGTCAACCGCTCGCACGGCTTGGTCAATTTCGGCGAATACGAGGCGCGCATCGACGCAACCAACTACGCGTTGGCACACGATGATGGCGTGAACATCGACTACAGCCAGGCCGACGTGGTGCTCGTTGGCGTTTCACGCGTCGGCAAGACCCCGACCTGCCTGTACATGGCGTTGCACTACGGCGTGAAGTCGGCCAACTATCCGCTGACCGACGAGGACCTGGAACACGATCGGCTGCCGAAACTGCTGGAGCCGTGCCGCAATCGTTTGTACGGCCTCACCATCGAACCCATGCGCCTGGCCCAGGTTCGCGAGGCGCGGCGCCCGGGAAGTGCCTACGCGAAGCTCGAGCGCTGCAAGCACGAACTCGCGATCGCCGATCGGATCTTCCGTGCCGAAAACATCCCTTCGCTCAACACCACGCATACCTCGATCGAGGAGATCGGAAGCAAAATCATGGCGCACCTCGGCATCGAGCGGCACATGTTCTGACGGCGCGTCCGGTCGCTTGCGCGGCTCGCATCCACCGAGGACCGGCAACCGCACTGCCAACGCACCAGATTGGGCCGGAACCGGCCCAGAGCCGCCAGTCGCGACCTGAATCAAGCTGCCCCAAGGCCGCCATTCGACAGCGGACCGCATCACCGGGTCTGAACGCGGTGTTTCGTGAATCTGGCAGCAGCTCTATTTACAGTAATCAGGCGCGGTCCGAGGATTTCATGGTAATTCCAAGGGTACGAGGTGTTTGCGTCTTGCGGCACCAAGGATCAGTCCAAGCGCCAGCCACGAGCCGCCGATCAAAAAGGTAATGCGGTCGAATCCCGACCACACGAAGGCGACGATCAACAGCCCCAGCAACGGGAAAAGTACGTAGCGAAATACTTGCCGGTGGCGATGCTGCTTGATGTAGAAGTACACAAACACGGTGACGTTGAGCAGCATGAACGCGGTCAGTGCGCCGAAATTAACCAATTTGAGAAGGGCTTCCTCGGGTATCGTCAGCGCCAGTAACACCGACAATACGGCAACCAGCAACGTAGCATTGACCGGTGTCTTCCAGCGAGGATGAACGCGGGCGAGAAATCCTGCGCCCGGTAGCACACGGTCGCGCCCCATCGAATACAGGATTCGCGAGATCGCCGATTGTGCTGCCAGCGCGTTGGCGATGCCCGCGGCGATCACATTGACCAGGATCAAAGCGACGTACAGCGCTGGACCGCCGACTTGGCGCGCGATCTGGAAGAAGCCGAGCTTGGCGCCCAGTGTCGCGTAGTCCGGATGCACCAATGCGGCCAGATACGTCTCCACCATGAAGATTGCGCCGAGCAGCAGCAGGGATAGTACGGTGGCATTGCCGATTGCCTTGCAAGGCTCCCGGGTTTCCTCGGCAAGCGTGCTAATCGCGTCGAAGCCTAGAAAGCTTAATGCAGCGATCGACGTCGCAGTGGCGACAAAATTCCAGTTCAAATGCTGCGGCTGGTAGAACGGCGCGACCGACCAACCTCCGGCTCCCCGTCCTCGGACGAATACAAAATCGATCGCCAATGCGATGAAAACACCGAGCGCGATCAGCTCAACCACCAGCAACACGAAGTTCGCGCGCGCTTGCAAGCGTATGCCGAGGATGTTGACCGCGGTGTTGAAGACGACGAAGGCCAGCACCCACACAAAAGTTGGCACACCGGGCATTAGCCCCTGCAGCCAATTCGCTGAGAAGGTGTAGATCAACGCCGGAATCAGCAGGTAATCGGCCAGGATCATCCAGCCGGCGATGAAACCGACATACGGATTTAGGCCGCGCTGCACGTAGGAATACACCGAGCCGGCGACGGGGAATGCACCGCTCAACTGCTTGTAGCTGAGCGCGGTGAACAGCATTGCCACGATGCCGACAAGGTATACCAAAGGCACCATGCCGAAGCTCGCGCGCGACACGAAGCCATAAACGGCCCACGGCGCGATCGGCACCATGAAGATCATGCCGTACACCACCAAGTGCCGAAGTTCGAGCGTGCGCTCGAGTTCCTGGCGGTAGCCTGAGCCGGACTTTGTGCCCGCGATTTCAGCGGTCAGGGATGGTTGATCTTCGATCTTCGATGGCACGGATTCCGATTTTTCGGAATGGCCGCTTGGGGTTGGCTCCACCATCGACTATTCCGGAAGTACGCAACGAATTGGCTGAGCGGCCTGCCGGGCTCGCAAGCGTTCCGGCGCAAGCGATTTCACCACGAGGCCGGTGGCGAGTATGCCTTCCGGGGGTTGGTGTTTCAGGATCAGCGCTGCGGCGAGTTGGCCCATTGCTGGTGCGGTCTGGATGCCGTAGCCCCCCAATGCCGCGAGCCAGAAGAATCCTGACAGCACAGGATCGTAGCCCACAACAGGGCTGCGATCCGCGACGAAGCAACGCAGTCCCGCCCACTTCTGTCGTACGTGCGTGATTTTCAGGGTCGTCGCTTTTTCCACTCGGTCGACCGCGACGGCCACATCCCAATCCTCGGGCATCGCGTCGCAAGGAATCGAAGATGTTTCATCCGCGGGCGACAACAGAATCTTGCCGGTCTCAGGCTTGAAGTAGAATTGCTCGTCGATGTCGATCGTCATCGGCCATGCTGCAATCTCTAATCCCTCCGGTGCGTCGACCAGCGCTGCGGTGCGCCGCAAAGGCTTGATGCTGATCGGTGCCGTCCCAGCCAAGCCTGCGATGCGATCTACCCAAGCCCCGGCAGCGTTGACGACAATTGGCGCATGGAAATCACCGGCTGAAGTATGTATCCGCCAGCCGTCGTTTTCGTAATCCAGACCGAGCACGGCAGCGTCGGTGATGAGTTTGCCGCCGCGGTGTCGCATCAATCGCAGATAACCATGCAGCAGTGCATGCACATCCATGTCCGATGCCGCTGGTTCGTGCAATGCGCCATAAACGTAATCCGTTCGCAACATCGGAGAAAGCGTGCGCGCTTCGTTCGCGGACAATCGCTTCGTTGCAGCGGCAACCTCCGGCAACGCGGCGAACGTGTCCAGTCGATCGACTTGATCGGCGCGCGCGACAAACAGGGAGCCGCGTTTCCCGACCAACGGCGTTTCGCTGAACCCCTCGGGCGGATCGAAGAAGAACGCGCGGCTGGCGCGCGAGAGAGCGCGGATCGGAGCATTCCCATAGATTTCGGAAAAGATCGCCGCGGAGCGTCCTGTCGTGTGATAACCGGGCTGGCTCTCCCGTTCAAGCACCGCAACGTGTACGTCGCGCGACAATTGCGCGGCGACCGATGCACCGCCGATACCGGCACCGATAATGACAACGTCCAGGGTGGTCGTGCTCATGCGTATATGCCGTCAGACCTGAGAATTACGCCCTACCGCAGATGAAGGCGGCAACGCCCACGACGATACTTCGGGCAGGGCCGTCCGCCGCCGTGGCCACTGTTTTGTGACTGCGGCATTCAATCCGTACCGAGTTTGCGTTGCAGGAAATTCACCGTTGCCTGGTAGGCTTTCAGCCACGATGCATAGCGCCGGAAATCGTGGACCTCGTTGGGGATCACCATCTCCTCGAAGGGCACATGGTGTTTGCGCAGGCGCTGTACGATGTCCTCCATCTGGGCGAAATGCACGTTGTGGTCGTCGTCACCCTGAATTTCCAAAACCGGCGATTTCCAGGTGGCGATCGAAGCATCGGGTGAGGACTTCCATGCGACTCGCAGTGCCTGTTTAAGGGTGTCTTGTTCTTGTTCGCTACCTGTATTGAGTTCACTGTCGATCTGCGGACCCAGTGATAGCGTGAAGTCGTGCACACCGAGCATATCCACGCCGGCCTTGAAGATGTCCGAGTTGCGCGCCAGCGCCATCGCGGTGAGGTAACCACCATACGAGGCACCCCAGATGCCTATGCGCGCGGCATCGACGCCCGGGAAGTGTTGGAGGAACTTTGCGCCCGCGAGCACATCCTGATATTCGGATGCACCGTTGGGTCCGGCATGCGGCGGATTCTGGAAAGCATGCCCGTAGCCGATGCTGAGCCGGTAATTCACCGACAGCACGGTGAACCCATGGTTGGCGAGATACTGGTTGACCGCGTACATGCTGCTGTACGCTCCCATGAGGTGCCAGCCGAGCAACATCTGTCGCGGCGGACCCCCGTGCACGAAAATCACACCGGGTTGGTGGCTCGCGGCGTCGGAGGCGCGAAAAAGTTGCCCGTGAATGACGGTGCCGTCGTGAGCCTTGAATGTCACCGCCTTCGGAATTACCAGTTGTGCGGTCGGGAAACCCTTGGGCAGCAGATCCGGCTGCAGTGCGCGCATATCGCCGCCCTGGTCATTCATCACGGCGACTTGCGGAGGGCGTTGTGTCCCGGCCTCGATGTAGGCGATGGCATTTTGGGCCACGGCCGGCGACCACTGCAGGCCCGTGCCCGCGGTCAGTGCAACGGGCTGCGCTCGATCGACAGACACCCTGAACAAGTGCCGGCGGTCCTGATCGTTCTTCGTCGTGCCGGTATTGGCACTGTAGATGATGGAGCGGCTGTCACGCGATAGCGCCACTTCCTGGACCATGAACTTGCCTGGCGTCAGCAGCAACGGTTTGCCGCCGTGCGCATCCATCGAATACAGGTGCGTCCAGCCATCCAGATAAGTCACGAACACAAGACGCTTGCCGTGGTCGGCCCAGTGCAGGTTGGCCTCGCCGTACGTCAGCAGGAGCGTGCCGGTCGCGGTGTCGGGGCTTTTCCACACGACATGGCCATCGCCGGTACGCGCATCGGCAACCACGATCGACCATGGTTCTGGTGCCTGTGAAAAGTACAAGAAGGGATGCTGCGGACCACCGACGCCGGGTTGCCGTATGAATGCGATATGGAATCCGTCCGGGGACCAGCGCGGCATGCCGTCGATATGGGTCGACGGCGCGAGATACAACAGCGGCGTGGAGTCGTTGGTAAACACGCCTATAAACGCGTGATCGCCGCGATCGGACACGAATGCCAGGCGCTGGCCATCCGGTGACCAGTGCAGGTCGCCATCCTGGCCGTGATCGAAGAACAACCGATGGGGCTGTGCTTTCGCGTGTGTGTTGAGCGGGGCGGTCCAGACTTGGCCCTGCTTGATGTAAGCCAAGCGGTCGTCAGCCGAGATTGCCGGAGCGTCGCCGTCGGTGAGCGCGCGCGCCGTGCCGGCCCGCAGATCGACCGCCCACAGCATCACTTGAGGCTCGATGGGGCTGGAGGCAGGATCGGCCGGTACTTTTTCCGGCCAGTTGGCGTCGTGGTCACCGCCGCGGACGAACACCAGTTCATTGCCATCCGGCGAGAACGTGAGCTGCGTGATTTCCTGACCGTTGTCCTGCGTGAAGTGGGTAACTTGCCGCGGCGCGAACCTGGGCGCATCGGCGACCCATACGTTGCGTACGCCTTTGAGGTTGATCAACCATGCGATCCGGTTGCCGCCGTGTGATGCGGTGAGGTCGCTCGGGAACGGGTAAGCGAGGACCTGCTGTAACGTGAAGCCCGATGACGCCGTCAAGTCGGGCGTCGCGCCATACGCAGATGTCGCGAGGGCGCCGCCGAACGCCATGAGTGTTGCGAGCACAAACTGGTGCGAGCGGTGCATGGTGGTTCTCTCCGTGTGGATCGGCCGGTCATCGGCTGCGCGCGGACCAGGCCAACCGCGACAGTACAGCACAAAGTTTCGGATATTGAAAGTAATTGGAAAATAGAAGCTGCACACCCGCGGCCGGGGCGCTTGTGCCCAATCCGAAAATGCTTGGGTGGTCGACAAGGCCGCGACTGGCCTGCGGTTACTTTTCGGATGCGCGGCGGCGCGGCGCTTCTCTGGCCAGCATCTTTCTTGCTGCGTGCTGGGAAGCAGCTGCGCCGGGCGGCGCGATGGCAGCCTCATTTGCACCGGAGGCTTCGAGCAACTGGGATTGGGTCGCCGAACAGATCGACAGTACGCGGCAACGCCCGACGCCCACGGCAATGTAGGCGTGACCCATCCCACTGTCGAAATAGATCGAGTCGCCTGTTTCAAGTCGAACGGGCGCGTAAAGGTCGGTGTGCAGTTCGACGGTGCCTTCAAGCACGTAGGCGTATTCCTCGCCCGCGTGACGGATCAGTTCGCCGAATTCCGCAAGCGAGCGTGCATGCAGTTCGGCGACGATCGGAATGAACCGCTTGCTGAGCAAGTCCGCGGCCGGGTACAGATGGCTGTAGTTCTCCGTTTCGATCGCGAGGCCCGTCCCGGCGCGGGTGACGATGCGACGGCCGCTGATCGTATTGGGCGGGGCGGATGCGCCGGCGTCGAACAGTTGGGAGATATCGATCTCGAGCCCCGCACTCAGACGTGCAAGCTTGTCGTAACTCAATGACATCTTGCCGTTCTCGATCTTGGAAAGGGTCGAGATGGGCAGGCCGGTGCGCACACCGACTTCGGCGAGAGTCCAGTGCTTGCGCTTGCGAAGTGCGCGCAGCGCCCACCCAGGTCTCGCGCTGGCTGGGGCCTGCTGGCGTTTGTTTACCATGACGTCGATTCTTTCCGTGTGTTGGCCGGCATGTGACGTCGCCAGCATAGCCGCACTCGAAAGTGGAGCTTCCGTTTCGCGGAAATGATGCCATATCTGCATCATTATTTGCTTTTGTGGCAAACATTGACAATAAAGAAAACATGCACGATAGTGGCGCCAGTCGAGGCACTGGTGACCTCGGGGAGTGGGCGCATGGGCAAGAAAGTCGGCGCGTTGAGCGCATTGTGTGTCGCCATCGCGGCGGCGATGGCTGCACCCGTCTCCGGTGCCAAGGCCGCTCCTGCCTCGCAGGCCCCGAGCGCAGCGCAGCCTGCACAGGCTCAAAGCGAGACTTCGAATCAGGGAGCGCCCGGGGAAAAGCGGTCCGCGGGCTCGCAAAACCAGGCGCAGGTCACCACACTCGGAACCATCGTCGTGACCGCGACGCGGCGCAGCGAGTCGCTGCAGAAGGTGCCCATGGCGATATCGGTGTTGACTTACCACGATATCCAGCGTGAACACCTCCAGGACTTCATGGACTACACCGCCTCGATCCCGGGTCTCAACGTTGTTTCTTTTCAGCCGGGTAATACCGAGCTGAGCATCCGCGGCATCTCCTCGGGCTCTGGTCAGCCCAGCGCTTCGGTCGGCACCTACATCGATGATACGCCGTTCGGATCAAGCACCGTGTTCGCCGGAGGTGCAGCATTGACGCCGGATATCGACCCGGCCGATCTTGAACGCATCGAAGTATTGAAGGGCCCTCAGGGGACGCTGTACGGCGCCGGTGCGCTGGGCGGCGTGATCCGCTTTATCACCATCCCGCCTGACACCGAGAACTACTCGGGTCGCCTGCAAATCGGTGGCACCAGCGTGGATGGGGGCGGCAACGGTTTCGGCATGCACGGCATGGTGAACTTGCCGCTGGTCACCGACAAACTGGCGATCCGCGCCAATGTTTACGACACCACCGATCCCGGCTTCATCAACGATGCCGGCTTGGGCAAGACCGACGTCAACGAGAGCAAAACCAAAGGCGGCCGCGCATCGTTGCTGTGGACTCCGACGGCAACGACCTCGTTGCGGATTACAGCGCTGGCACAAAATCTCAACAGCGATGGCACGCCGAGCGTCGCTCTGGATCCGACAACCTTGCAGCCCATCTACGGTGACCTGCAGCAACGCGCTGCTGCCGGCAGCGGTACCTTCGATGCACGCTATCGCCTCTACAACGCGACCTTCAAACACGATTTCGGGTGGGCGAAGTTTCTGTCGTCAACCAGCTACAGCACCCTCAACAGCGTTTCGAACGCCGACGCGACATCGCTCCTGTACCTTGGCGATTTTGGCTACTTCCTGCCCAATGGCGACCCCTATGGCACGCTCGAGCAGGAACCAATAAATCAGACCAAGTTTACCCAGGAATTCCGTTTGTCATCGCCGGACTCACAACGCGTGACGTGGCTGGGCGGGTTGTTCTTTACCCACGAGATCGGCAACGTCATCCAGAACATCTACTCGTCCGATTACTACACAGGGGCCCCGGCGGCCTCGCCGCTTGGCAATCCCCTCGAAGGCACCGTACAGCCTAGTTCGTACATCGCGTATGCCGGCTACGGCAGCCTGACCTGGCACATCACCGATCGTTTCGACGTCGAGGCCGGCCTGCGCTACAGTCACGATCGCCAGCACTACGCGGAAATCCTCTTCGGGCCGCTTACGGGATTGCCGGCACCCACCGTCGAGGTCGACAAGCGCTCTTCCGACGACAGCACCACGTATTCGTTCACGCCGCAATTTCACATCAACGACCACAACATGCTGTATCTGCGGGTGGCGACCGGCTTCCTGCCCGGCGGCCCAAACGTGGTCGCGCCCGGCGTTGTCGGCGTCCCGGCTACCTTCAGCCCGACCAAGTTGACCGATACGGAGTTGGGCCTGAAATCGACGTCGTGGAACGACCGGCTCATCACGGATCTATCCGCGTACTACATCGACTGGACCAAGATTCCCTTAGTCACGTTCGAAAATCCCTACACGTTTCTTACCAGTGCCGGGCAAGCCAAGAGCAAGGGTCTGGAGGCCAGTGTCGCGGTCCTCGCTGCACCTGGTCTGAAGCTGTCGGTCAACGCATCGTATGATGACGCCGATCTGACCAAGGACGCCCCGCCACCGTCCAATGGCAAGCGCGGCGACCCGCTGCCCTACGCGCCGAAATTCACCCTCGGCATCAATGGTGATTACGACTTCGCGATCGGTGGTGGCTGGCACGGCTATGTCGGCGCGACCTATCAGTACATTGATGAGCGCTCGACCGACTATGCGTTCAACTATCCGATCGCGGGTACGTTTCCGCCGCTGCCGGCAAGTCCAACCATTCCGGGTTACAACACCATCAATCTGCGTGCGGGTGTGGACCGTGGTGAATGGAATATCGATGTCTACGTCAAGAACTTGACCAACCAGCGTGGGATCGTGGAGGCAAGTACCTGGCAGAACTATGTAGCCATCGCCGGCGCGGTCAACCCGATCACGGGAAAAACGGAAGACGACGCCACGATCATCACGCCGCGCCTGTTCGGGATTTCGGTCAGCAGGAATTTTTGATCAAGCCGGTCCGGCTGTCCGACGGCCTGTGTCAATGCCGCGAACGGGTGCCGCGTGCCTTGAGGGATATCCATCGCGGGGATGGGGGCCTGCGTCCGTGCGGCATCGAATCTGTCCAGTCCACTTGTCTTCCGGAGCGACGCCATGCTGAAGTTCTTCGCCATCGCGTTGCTCGCTACTGGTCTCTGCGCGCCGTGTCTCGCCTCGCAACAGACGCCGCCCGCGCCGTCCGCCGCGCTCGCGACACCCGTCAGGAATGTTGCACCACCCGCTTCCACGCCAACGCTGGATGCCGCGGATCTGCAGGCGTTCTTCGGCAGCCTGGTGCCGTACATGCTGAAGCGCAACGACATTGCGGGCGCTGCGGTCGCGGTGGTCAAGAACGGGAAATTGATCTTCGCGCAGGGCTACGGCTACGCGAACGTCGCCAAGCGCACACCGGTGGTTGCGGACAAGACCCTGTTCCGGATCGGTTCGATATCCAAGCTGTTCACGTGGACCGCGGTGATGCAGCAGGTCGCGGCCGGCAAGATCGATCTCGACGCGAACGTGAACCGGTATCTGGATTTCAGGATCCCACCGAAATTCGGCAAACCGATCACGATGCGCGACCTGATGACGATGACGCCCGGTTTCGCCGAAGTCATCAAGGACATTCTGGTCGCGTCGCCGAAGCATCTCTACCCGCTCAAGCGCTATCTCATCGAGCGGATGCCGCCGCGGATTTTTCCGCCCGGCAAGGTCGTGGCGTATTCCAATTACGGCGCGACGCTCGCGGGTTACATCGTGCAACGCGTGTCGGGTGAGCCGTTCGATACCTATGTAGAAAAACACATCCTGAAACCGCTGCAGATGGCGCATTCGACTTTCGTGCAGCCGTTGCCCCCTGCGCTTGAGGCCGAGCTTGCGACCGGCTACATCACCGCGACCAACAAGACCATCGTGCCGTTCGAGCCGGTGGAACCCTACCCGGCTGGTTCGTTCACCTCCAGTGCGACCGACATGGCGAATTTCATGGTCGCGCAACTACAAAGCGGCCGCTTCGACGATGCCTCGATCCTGGCGCCGGCGACCGTGCAACGGATGCATTCGCACCAATACAGCGCCGCGCCCGGCATGAACGGCTACGACCTCGGGTTCTATCAGGAAAACCGCAACGGCCTGCGCATCATTGGCCACGCAGGCGACCTCGTCGCCTTCCACGCCGACCTGCATCTGCTGCTGGACAAGGACGTCGGCGTGTTCATGGCGTTCAACAGCGCCGGCAAACCCCCGAACGGAACCTCGGAGAGCGTGCGCACCGAATTGTTTCACGCTTTCCTCGACCGCTATTTCCCGTATACGCCGCCGGCGCAGACGACCGTCGCGACCGCGAAGCGGGACGCCGCGCGCGTTGCCGGCTGGTACTGGAGCAGCCGGCGCGAGGACAGCGCGCTGCGGCTGCTGTTCATGCTGGGGCAGACGCAGGTCGTCGCGCAACCCGACGGCACGATCACGGTCGGGATGTTGAAGGATCCGAGCGGCGCATTGCTGCATTGGCGCGAAGTGGGGCCACTCGCCTACCGCGAAGTGAACGGTCCGGGGCACCTGCGCTTCGTCGCGAACCGGAATGGTTCGATTCGCTGGTGGATTTCGGATCTATTTCCTCCCGTGATGGTGATGCAACCAGTGCATGGGCTGGAGCAGCATGGCTGGTTCGCCCTGTTGACGCCGATCGCAATCGCGGTATTCGTGTTGACGCTGTTGGTCTGGATCGGCGGCGCGATCGTGCGGCGGCGCTTCGGTCGCAGGCTCGAACTGGCGCCGCGCCAGTTCACGCTGCGGCTCGCGGCCCGGATAGGAATAATCCTGCAACTTGCGGTCGTGGTCGGCTGGCTGCTTTTGCTGGCCGCGTTTTCGAAACCGCTTGCGCTGTTCCATGCGGATTTCGGCGGCTGGTTGATCCTGCTTTACGTGCTGGGCGTGCTCGGAATCGCGGGCGGCATCGCGATCGTCCTCGATGCGGTGTGGCGGATCTCTCGCGGGCCCGGCCGCTGGTTGTGTCGCGCCAGCGAGGCGGTCTTGGCCCTGTGTGCGATCTACGACATCTGGGCGATCCTTGCCTACGGGCTCGTCAACTTCAATACGCACTTTTGAGGAGGCAGTGCGCCGGCGCTCATGCGGCCGGCTCGTTTCGTGCCAGGACTGATCGGCTACTCGCGGCATCCACGAAGCATCGAATATCCGCGTCCCGTTTCCGGAAACAAAGCGGCCAGGAATCACCATGAACACCCAGCAACATACCCGGCTGTGCATGCAGCTACGCACCGAGACATGGCCGATGAGCGCGCCGTTCCATATCACCGGATACGCCTTCACGGGCGCGGAGGTGCTGGTGGTGACACTGCACGATGGAGATTTCACCGGACGCGGCGAGACGAACGGCGTCTATTACCATGATGAGACCCCGGGGCGCATGACCGATCAGGTCGAGACCGTGCGTGACAGGATCGAGGCGGCCATAACCCGGGATACCCTGCGCGGCCTCCTGCCGCCCGGCGGCGCACGCAATGCGCTCGATTGCGCGCTGTGGGATCTCGAAGCCAAGCGATCTGGAACCCCCGTGTGGAAATTGGCGGGTGTGCGCCAGCCGATTCCCCTGCGCACCACACTCACGATCGGCGCGGATACGCCCGAAAACATGGCCGCCACCGCGCGTTCCTACACCCAGGCGCGCGCGATCAAGCTCAAGCTCACGGGCCACGATGCCGCGGATTGCGTGAGCGCCGTGCGGGAGGCGCGTCCGGATGTGTGGATTGGCGTCGACGCCAACCAGGGCTTCACCCGGCAATCCTTGGAGGCACTTATTCCTTCGTTGGTCACATCCAGGGTCGGGTTGATCGAGCAGCCGTTGCCGCGCGGCGAGGACAGTGCGCTCGTCGGCCTGCGTTCACCGATCCCGCTGGCGGCTGATGAGAGCGCGCAGTGTCTGCGCGATGTCGAACCGCTCGCGGCGCATTACGACGTGGTCAATATCAAACTGGATAAATGCGGGGGGCTCACCGAGGGGCTGTTGATGGCGCAGGAAGCGCGTCGGCATGGCCTCAAGGTCATGGTCGGCTGCATGAATGGCACCTCGCTGGCGATGGCGCCGGGGTTTGTGCTCGGCCAACTGTGTGACTTCGTGGATCTGGATGCACCGACTTTCCTGGCGCGCGATCGCGAACCTTCGGCCGAATACGCCGGCGGCAACATCTGGTGTCCCGAAGCCGTGTGGGGCGCCCCGGTCTAGATTCACTTCACGATTCAACGCTTCCGAGGGGTAGACATGTTCACTCGATTGATGGCGACAGCGGTTGCATTGCTTTTGACAGCAGGCGCTGCGACAGCCGCACCTGCAATCGTCCAGACGTCCACACACAAGCCGGTATCGAGCACCGCCATGCCAGCGGCCTCGGTTCCGCCCGTGGCGAGCACGGCGACTCCCGCAGCCATTCCGGCTGGGGCAACGACAGCCGCGCCGGCCGTGACCGCGCAGGATGTCGGAACCTTTTTCGATAGCCTGGTGCCCTATGCCATCCATCGCGCCGATATCGCCGGCGGCGTGATCGTGGTCGTCAAGGACGGCAAAATCCTGTTCGCGAAAGGCTACGGCTACGCGAATCTCGCCAAAGGCAAACCCGTGATCGCCGACCAAACGCTGTTCCGGATTGGCTCGGTCTCCAAGGACTTCACCTGGACCGCGGTCATGCAGTTGGTGCAAGAGGGCAAGATCAATCTCAACGCCAATGTGAACAAATATCTGGATTTCAAGATTCCGGAGACATTCGGCAAGCCGCTCACCATGCGTGATCTGATGACGATGACGCCCGGCTTCGAAGACACCGTGCATGACGAGTTCGTTTCGACGCCGAACCAGCTTTTCCCGATCGGGGAGTACGTAAAGAAGGATCTTCCCACGCAAATATTCCCGCCTGGCAAGATCGTCGCCTATTCGAATTACGGCGCCACATTGGCGGGCTACATCGTGCAGCGTTTGTCCGGCGAGCCGTTCGATCAATACATCGAAGACCATATCTTCAAGCCGCTCGGGATGGACCATTCGACTTTCAGGCAGCCCTTGCCGGCCGCGCTGGTTCCCGACATGTCGGTCGGCTATCACACCGCGTCCAACAAGAAGACCATTCCGTTTGAGTCCGTCGAGATCGCGCCGGCCGGGTCCATGACCTCGAGTGGCACCGACATGGCGCGCTTCATGATCGCGGAACTGGACAATGGCCAGTACAACGGCGCATCGATCCTGTCGCCGGCGATGATCAAGTTGATGCATACGCCGCATTCGCACATGGCGCCGGGTCTCAATGGCTACGATCTGGGTTTCTACCAGGAAAACCGCAATGGTCTGCAAATCATTGGCCATGCCGGTGACACCAATGCATTCCACAGTGACCTGCACCTGTTGCTGGACAAGCACGTCGGCTTGTTCATGTCGTTCAACAGCGCAGGCAAGAATGGCGCGGTCGAGAAAGTGCGTGTCGCGCTGTTCCGTGCCTTTCTCAATCGCTATTACCCATACACTCCGCCACAAGAACGAACGGTCGCCGATCCCAAACGCGACGCGGCGCGCGTGGCCGGCTGGTACATGGGCAGCCGCCGCATCGAGAGCGGGCTGAGATTGCTGTACGCCCTTACGCAGTCCAGCGTGACAGCGAACCCCAACGGCACCATCCAGATCGCCGCGCTGACGGATTTGAGCGGCACGCCCAAAACCTGGCGCGAAGTCGGGCCGATGACCTGGCGGGAAGTCGGCGGCCAGACTCATACGAAATTCGTGACTGGCAAGGGCGGTCGCATTCGCTACTGGATTTCCGACGATTTTCTTCCGGTCGAAGTGTTCCAGCCGGTGCACGGTTTGCAGAGCTTCGGGTTGCTGAAGCCGATGGGCACCGCGTTTATTGTGTTGCTGCTGCTCACGCTCGCGATCTGGATCGGCGGCGCCATCGTGCGCCATCGCATGCGAACCAAACTGGTGCTGACGCGCAGTGAATTCTGGTGGCGCGTTGCTTCGCGCGTGGGTGCCATTTTGATGCTGCTCTTGTTGTTTTGCTGGTTCGAGATGTTCATGTACGTCTTTGCCACCGCCAGCGGCAAGCTCAATGACTTGCTAATGGGCCTGTATGTGCTGGGGGTCCTCACGACGCTCGGTGCGATTGCGATGCTGATCGAAGCGGTGCTGCGCATCCTGCGCGGACCTGGCGGGTGGCTCGTGCGGATCAGCGAGTTCGTACTTGGGCTTTGCGCGTTGTATGCAATCTGGGGAATCATCGTGTACGGCCTGATCAATTTCAGTTTCAGGTATTGATATGGCGCATGGCCATGCCAGTCGCTTGTTGCCCGGGATTGCACTCGCATTGCTGCTCGGGCCGATCGCAATGCCGGCGGCCGCAGCCCCGCCAGCCGATCTCGATGCCTACGCCGCCCGCGCGATGAAAACGTTCGGCGTGCCGGGAATGTCGATTGCGATCGTCGAAGGCAACAAGATCGAGACGCGCAGCTACGGCGTCCGCAGGCTCGGTTCGCCGGCTCGCGTGGATGCCCACACCACGTTTCCGATCGGCTCCAACAGCAAGGCATTCACGTCGACTGCGCTGGCGATCCTGGTCGATGAGGACAAGTTGCACTGGAACGATCGCGTGGTCGACCGTCTGCCGGGTTTCCGGATGTATGACGCCTACGCTTCGCAGAACATGACGATCACCGACCTGCTGGTCCATCGAAGTGGGCTCGGTCTGGGGGAGGGCGATCTGATGTTCGTGCCGGACACCAATCGCACCCGCGCCGAACTGGTCCACTCGATTCGCTATCTCAAACCGGCCACCAGCTTCCGCAAGGGTTTCGCCTATGACAACGTGCTGTACGCGGTTGCAGGGCAGTTATTGCAAGCGGTGTCGGGACAAACCTGGGAAGCCTTCGTCAAGCAGCACATCTTCGAGCCGCTCGGCATGAACGACGCGGTGGTCGATTTTGAGGCGCAGGGTCCCGATCGCGCCACGCCGCATGCCCGCATCTCCAAAGCCATCCGCGGCATGGGGCCGCAATCGGCGCTGACTTCCGATGGCGTATCCGACCCCATATCGCCGGCAGGTGGCATCTGCGCCAGTGCCGACGACATGGGACGTTGGTTGCGCGTGCAACTGGCGCATGGTGCCATGGACAGCGGCAAGCACCTGTTCAGCGCCGCGCAGTCGAAGATGTTGTGGACACCGGTGACGGTCGTGCCGATCTCGCCCGCGCCGAAACCAATCTCTGCCACGACACCGGATTTTGCCGAGTATGCGCTGGGATTTTTCATTACGGATTATCAGGGCCACAAGATCATCACACATGGCGGCGGAGTGCTGGGGGGCTTGTCGGAAGTGGTGATCATCCCCGAGCAACACGTGGCGTTTGCGGTGATGATCAATTCCGAAGACGGTGGCGCGCTGCAGGCGGTGTTCGATCACCTGCTCGACCATTATCTGGACGAGCCTTCGATCGACTGGATTGCGCGTTACAAACAAGTTGTGGATCAGCGCCACGCCAAGGCGTTGCAAGCGCTGCACACCAACCAAGCGCAGATGCATCCCGACCGGGGCCCGTCGTTGCCGCTTGTTGCTTACGCTGGTGTCTATCGCGACCCTTGGTACGGCACGATGACCATCAGCGACGTGTATGGCAAGTTGCGCATCCGCTTCGATCGTTCGCCGGGCATGCAGGGCGCGCTGGAACACGCGCAATACGACACCTTCCGTACCCGCTGGAGCAATCGCAACATTGCGAACTCTTATGTCACTTTCGATCTGAACCCCGACGGCAGCATCGCCGCGATCCGGATGAAACCAGTCTCGCCCACCGCAGATTTTAGTTGGGACTATCAAGATCTGCACTTCGTGCCGATCAACAGGGCGAGCGAGGCGGCCAAGTAACACGTTGCAAGCCATGGCGGAGGCGGAATCCATGTCTATCGTTGCCGCCGACCTGATCGCTTAAGCCCATATTTCCTTGTCCTAGCCGGTCGGCCTGATCTCGTTCACAGTTGCTTGGTCTTCAGCCTTCCTGATACCGGACAGTCACGACTGACTCCTGTGGGTCGCTGCGGGTCGGGCATGCGCAACAGGTACCAGCAGATCAATGCCGGCTGTTCGCCCGGGCGGGCTGCCGACGCACCGGCAGCGGCACGTTGCAGACGTCGATCTTGCCGACCTTGTAGAGGTACCATGCGTCGCTGCGGTTGCGGCGCGATTCGACGAGCTCGGCGAAGGTCGGGGTGTCGGTGCGCAGCACTTCGAGGTGCATGCGCTCGGACGGCGGCAGGTCGGACGCAAGCCGCACGTGCAGGATCCTCGTCTGGTGTGCGGCATTCCGGTAGAAGCCCATCGCGCCGTGGCCGCGCGGCAGCGCGGAGAGGTATTGCATGCCCTGCACCACGCGTCCGACCAGCGCGATGTTGCGGTCGAGTTGCCGCGGCGCCTGCCCGATCACGGCATAGAGTTCGGTACCGGGCCCGGAGTCGGGTGCGTTGTCGCGGCCGGCGCCGACCATGCCATAGCAGTGCACCAGCCAGGTCTTGCCGGACTTCGGATCACGGGCAACCGGAAAACCGTCGCTGAAACCGACCTCCGGTGCATACACGTCGCCATCGGGCAACCGGGTGAACGGCAGGCTCGAAGTGATGCTGCGTTCGAATTCCGGCGCGATCGTCGCCTTGGCTTTGCCGAGCGACCGAGGCGGATGCGAGGGATGCTTGGCCTCGGCCGCGGGATCGCCCCACTGGGTCACGAAATCGTCCTGCACGCGCAGGATCGCGAGGCCATCCCAGTAATGTTGCTTTGCAAGCGTGCGGATGTTTTCGGCGTGCAGCGGCGCGTAGGCCGGATCGAGCTCGATCACCACGCGCCCCTGCGGCAGGTCCATGTACAGCGTGTCGTTCGGATTCAGCGGCCGCCAGTCCGACGGTTTCGATGCGTCGAGCACCTGCTGCATGGTCGGCGCCGGCTTCGCACCCGTGGCGTTGGCCGCCGAAGCCGTCATGGCAAACGCGCACAGGAGCGTCATTGCCAGTGCAAGCGACATCGAACGCAATCTCATGGTGTTTTCCCTGGGCTGGCGTTTGCGTGAAGACTATTTGACCGGCATTCCCGGTTTTGCGCCGGGATCAGCATCCAGCAAAAACAATGCGCTGTCGCCCGTTCCTGCGGAAAGGATCATTCCCTCGCTGACTCCGAAGCGCATCTTGCGCGGCGCGAGGTTGGCGATGAACACCACGTTGCGGCCGACGAGTTTGTGCGGCTCCGGATACGCAGCCTTGATGCCCGAAAAAATCTGCCGCTTCCCGAGTTCCCCGGCGTCCAGCTCGAATCGAAGGAGCTTGTCGGAACCGTCCACGAATTCGCACGCAGCGACCCGCGCGACGCGCAGGTCGAGTTTGGCGAAGTCGTCGATGGAGACAACATCCGGACCCGGGAGCCGGGGCTCGGGACCCGCAGAGCCGGGACTCGGGACTCGGGACTCGGGACTCGGTGAAGCAGAAGCGGGGCTCGGGACTCGGGACTCCGGACTCGGTGAAGCAGCAGCGGGACCGGGGACCGGGGACCGGGGACCGGGAACGGCGGCGGGTGGATTCGACATGGTGTGTGCGCGAGTTGTTGAGCCCTCCCCTTCAAGGGGAGGGTTGGGTGGGGATGGGGTTTGATTGGATTGCAGCGATTCCTTCGAGCCTTCGATCATCGCGGCGACCTGTTTCGGGTCGATTCGGGTGGCGAGCGGCTTGAATGGCTGGATCGCGTGGCCGAGCCATGGCGCTCGCGCAGCATCGAAACGCGCCGGCGTGTCGCCGAGAAAAGCGAACGCACGCGCGGCGGTTGCGGGCACCGCAGGCGCCAGCCAGATGGTCAGCAGCCGGAAGTAGTTCAGCGCCAGTGTCAGCACGACATGCAGCTCGCCGCGTCTTGTTTCGTCCTTCGCCATCTCCCACGGCGCATGTTCTGCAACGTAGGCGTTCGCCTCGTCGGCGACCTCGATGATCGCGCGCATGGCGGCGGCGTAGTCGCGCGACTCGTACAGCGCCGTGCAGGCTTCCAGTTTCCCTGCCGCGGCGTTGTAACGGGTGAGTTCGGCAGCGGGCAGCGCATCGGCCAGCTTGCCGCCGAACAGCTTGTGCACGAAACCCGCGCAGCGGCTTGCGATGTTCACCCACTTGCCGACCAGATGCGAGTTGACGCGTTCCTCGAAAGACTTGAGATCGAGGTCGATGTCGGCCAGCGTCGGCCCGAGCATCGAAGCGAGGTAATAGCGAAGGTAATCCGCGTCGAGGTGGTCGAGATACGTGCGCGCGTTGACGAAGGTGCCGCGCGACTTCGACATCTTGGCGCCGTCGACGGTGAGGAAGCCGTGCACGTTCACCGCGGTCGGCATCCGCGCGCCCGCGCCGTGCAGCATCGCCGGCCAGAACAGGGTATGGAAGTAGATGATGTCCTTGCCGATGAAATGCACCATCTCGGTGCCGCTGCCGGCACGCGTGAAGCGTTCGAAATCGGCGGGTTTGAGACCGGGTTTCGATCCGTTTTCGCACAGTTCCTTGAACGCCGCGAAGTAGCCGACCGGCGCGTCCACCCACACGTAGAAATACTTGCCGGGCTGGTCCGGGATCTCGAAGCCGAAGTACGGCGCATCGCGCGAGACGTCCCAACTGCGCAGGCCGTCGGCGAACCACTCCTGCAACTTGTTGACGACTTCGGACTGCAGGCCGCCGGCCGTGCGGCGCTCTTCCAGCCAGGTTTTCAGCAGCGCCTCGAAATCGGCCAGCTTCACGAAGAAGTGCAGCGATTCCTTCTCGACCGGCTTGGCGCCCGACACCACCGAATATGGCTCGATCAGATCGATCGGATTGTAGGTGCTGCCGCATACCTCGCAGGCGTCGCCGTATTGGTCCCTCGAATGGCAGACCGGACATTCGCCCTTGATGAAGCGGTCCGGCAGGAACATCTGCCGTTCCGGGTCATAGAGTTGCGTGACCGGCCGCGACTCGACGTGGCCGTTTGCCGCGAGCGCGCGCCAGATCGCCCAGGTCAGTTCGCGATTGGTGGCGCTGTGGGTGCTGGAATAGTGGTCGTAGGCGACGCCGAAATCGCGCAGGTCCGCGGTGTGCTCGCGCCACACGCCTTCGATCAGTGCCTCCGGCGTGATCCCTTCTTGCTCCGCGCGCAACATGATCGAAGTGCCGTGCGCGTCGTCCGCGCAGACGTAATGCACCGTGTGCCCGGCCATCCGCATCGCGCGCACCCATATGTCACTCTGCACGTGCTCGACGATGTGACCGAGATGGATTCGCCCGTTGGCGTAGGGGAGGGCGCTGGTGACCAGGATTTCGCGCGGCATCGCGTGTTTGCTTGGGCGCAGGGAAACGATCGCGGATTATCGCATGGTGCGGTCTTCTACCAAGACGCCGTTGCAGAACATCGATTCCGATGACGGCGGGTTTCAACCCGCCTTCGTCGCGCGAATCGATATGAAACGGAGCGGCGGGTCAAGACCCGCCCTACGCCGTTGATGCAAGGCGGGTTGAAACCCGCCCTACGTGAACTGTCCGCGAAGCGCGCGGACAGCCCCGGAATGACGAAGTGGTGGAGTCCCGAATCCCGAGTCCCGAGGAAGTCACCACCCCATGTAATGCCCGCCATTGATCGCGAGGTTCGCGCCGGTGATCCACGCGGCCTTGTCATCGAGGAAAAACGCGATGGCGTAGGCGATCTCGTCGGGTTCG
>JBOHYT010000169.1:0-36568 GCA_050738055.1 Rhodanobacteraceae bacterium | reverse complement strand
CGCGCCTGCACCCGCACGATCGTATCCACCCTTGGGTCGAAGTCCGCGCCACGCTCAAACACGTCCACGCCGATCGTGTATTCCTTGGGCGGCGTCGCACCTCCCTCGATCCGTAGCTGCACCAAGTAGCTCAGGAAACGGCTGAGAATCGGGGCGTTGATAAACACATCGCTGGCGAGGACGCGCTGCAGCTCGGCTCGAACACCGTCGCCGTCAAGGCCGCTGGCACTGGACTCAGGGATACTCACTTGGGCGCGCTTCCGTCAGGCGTTCATCATAGCCACGGTGGGCGGCCGGCGGCGTCACTACACGGGAAACCCGAAGTGCTGCTGACGCTGAACCCGCACTTCCGACATGCTGCTGCACATCGAGAAGGTGCTGGACGCCGCGGCCATCGCGCGGATGCGCAAGAAGCTGGACGCGGCCGGGTGGGCGGACGGTCCCGACAACCTTCGCGTTACCGCAACGCGGCCGCTGGCGGCTGACTCGGTACAGAGGTTTACGACATTGTGGCGGGATCTATCGACACACCCCGTCGTCGGCCGGCAAGGGGGGCAGGTTCATGCGCCCCGCCAGATCTTCTTGTGGCCTTTTGCTCACCGCGCGCCTGCCGACGACGAAGACACAGCAGCAGTCGCGGGAACACCAGCGCCGTGGCCATCGACCAATCCAAGCTTGCGTGCGAGCGCGACAAAGCGCGGATCGTGCTGGTAGCGCGCCAGAAACGGGTCCCAGCGCATGCCCAACACCCCGGAATCATGTGTGGCCACCGCGTGTTGCAACCAGTGGAATGCTTGATCGGGTTGGCCGCGTTGCGCATAGATCGTGGCTATTTCCGAGCCGTCTGTGTCGGCGTAACGATCGAGCATGCGCTTCAGCTCGGCATTCGAGTTGACGCGATCACCCTCGGCCCAGTACGCGAGTGCCAACGCCCAGGCGCGCCAGAACGGGTCGGTTTCCTGTTTGGCGGTGGCCACCGCCGCCGCAGGATGGCCCTGCAGGATCTGCGCCATGGCGAGCAGGGCGTGGGCGCTGTACGAGTACGGTTGCAACGCAAGGGCCCTGACGTAGGCCCGTTGTGCGGACGGCAAGTCGTGGTCGGCGATCAGAACGTTGCCCAGATTGTCCTCGATGCCGGCGGACAATGGATTCACTACCGCTGCGCGCCGCCATATGGCCGCGGCTTGACTCAAATCTCCCCGGAAGAGCAGCGGGACCGGCAGATACGTCAGTACCTGGGCGTTGTCCGGTGCCAACTGTGCGGCGCGCTGCAGCTCACGTTCGGCGCCCTCGAGGTCCCAGTCGAAGTTGAGCAGGATCAACCCCTGCGCCACATGTGCGAGGGCGAGGTCAGGCGCCAGCGCCAGTGCCTTGCTGGCGGCCCGGCGCGCACCGCGTTCCAGCTCCGGTTGTTCGCCTGACTCTGCGGGCAGGAACATAGCCAGCGACTCGCGTATGTGCGAGAGCTCCGCCCACGCGTAGGCGTAGTTCGGATCGAGCTGGATCGCGCGTTCCTCGTAACGCGCTGCCGTCTGCCAATCCGTCTGGTCTCCCCGGTCGGCAAGGAACCGGCCCCGCAGCATCGCGTCGTAGGCGGCAAGATTGCCGCTGCGTGGGCGATCGGTCTGCCTGGCGGATTCGTCGCCGGCCAGCAATCGGGTCTTCAGTGCGGCCGTGACAGCCCGGGTGATGTCGTCCTGCAGCTTGAACAGGTCCGCGTACGGTTGGTCATAACGGTGCGACCACACGATGCGACCATCATTGGTATCGACCAGTTCCGCGCTGATCCGGACCTCGCTGCCTGCCCGCTGCACGCTGCCTTCCAGCAGATGCGCCACCCCCAGCTTTTGGCCAATGACCTGGATGCTGTCCCGGCTATGGCGGAACTGGAACGACGAATCGCGGTTGATCACTTTCAAGCCGGAGAACTGCGACATGGCGGTGATCAGGTCCTCCGACAAACCATCGGAGAAGAACTGCTGGTCGCTCTGGCCACTCTCGTTGACGAACGGCAACACCGCGACCGACTGTTCGGGAATCGGCGCCGCTGCCGGCAATCCGACAGGCGCCGGCGCTGATGGCGGCGTGGCGTGGCTGGCGGGCATCGACACAACCGCGGCGGCCGCGGTGTGCCGGACCTTCGTGCCCTGGCGATACGCGAAGCGCCAGTACACCGCGCCGGCGATCAAAACCACCAGCACGGCGACCCCGATTCCCGCGGCCCAGCGCCGGCGTGGGGCAGCGCCTTCGCGGCGCACCAACACGCTCGCCGATGTCCCGGACCCAGCCGCAGGCGGTTCGGGCGGGTTTCGTGGCTCGTCCAGCCCTTGCTTGACCTGCTCCGCGTCGGCGATCTCGACCTGATAATGACCCTTCGGGACCGTGATGCGGACGGGATCGTTCCGGCCCCGATCTTCGTAATACCCCGACAGGCGCTTGCGCAGTCGGCGCGCTTGTACCCGCACGATCGTATCCACCCTCGGATCGAAGTCCGCGCCACGCTCGAACACGTCCACGCCGATCGTGTATTCCTTGGGCGGCGTCGTATCTCCTCCATCGATCCGCAGCTGCACCAGGTAGCTCAGGAAACGGCTGAGGATCGGCGCCTTGGAAAACACATCGCTGGCGAGGATGCGCTGCAGTTCGGCTCGAACGCCGTCGCCGTCAAGGCCACTGGTACTGGATTCAGGGGTACTCACTTGGACGCGCTTCCGTCAGGCGTTCATCATAGCCACGGAGGGCGCCAGGCGGCGGCGCCACACGGGAAACTCCGAAGTACTCTGCAGTATCCGGGCGCGGGGCAATCGGGCAAAAGACAGTTCGACTCGACCGTACAAACCGGAAGGCGACCGCATTCTCGAGCAGGGAGCCTCCCGTCGTCGCCCCGACGCCCCTCGCGTCCAAGCCAGTGGCGTCGCTCGGATCGGGCGCGACCTGGCGCGTTACCTGGCGAAAGGACCAACTTCGCACGGTTTCCCGGTGACTTTCCGGAGGAGCTCCAAGCGCTGCAGGGCGTGATTCCACTGCAGGTGGAAGTGAATGTCCCGGTGAAGTCACCCCGTGTCCCTGCACTCCGCCCGGCCGATGGGCCAGTCTCCGACGCGTGGAAGGACCCACTCCCCCTCACAGGGATGTCAACCCGCCCGCTTCCAAGGAGAATCCCATGAACGCCATAACCCTCCATCGCGCCCTCTGTTTCGCCATTGCTGCTGCTTTCGCGTTGCCGGTCGCCGGCACCGCCACGGCGCGGCAACGCGTCAATGCCGCCGAAACCCCTGCCACGGTCCCTTCGGTCGACGCCGTTGCGCTCCTGTCCCGCGCCACCGGGCTGACCGAATACCAAGTCAAGCTGGAGCTCGGCAAGCAGACCGCGTGGGCAGACAATCCCATCGCCTTCGACTTCGCCGATGGGCGCTTTCGCCAAGCCGTCGGATACGAGGTGTACCACGATCTCAAGACGCGGGATGTGCTGACTCCGCAGGACGTGCAGTACTTGGCCGCGATGGCGGCCAAACGTCAGGCCGAGCGGGTTGCCATCGTGAAATGAACGACTACGGCCGGAGCGGCTGCCCACGGAAGCTTGGCCGCTCCGGCGAGATCGCGCCGATACAAGGTGTCAACCATGTATTGGGTAACTCGGCGTGCTGCGTAAGGCGACGGTGCGGTTCGCAGCTACGCACCTGGATCAGATACCAAACTCCCTGTAAGCGGGCGTTCGGGATCGCCCGGTGCGGGCCGATTCGGCATCACGCGAGCCTTTTCGAAAGCCGCCATTCGGCCGCGAGGTATCCCCTTCTTCTTCTTGCGGTCAGGCCGTCGGCGTTGCGGGTCAGCTTCGGTGGCGCGGATGGTCATCTGACGTGGCGGATCCGTTCCGGCAGCCTGGCAACAGGCGTTCAGGCCCCTGAAGTTTTGCGCCGCCGGGTTCGGACGCACGCGCTCGTGCCGAACCGTTGGATACCTGCGCCGGTCACAGCGACGCGCGATAATACGCAGCTTTCCCGAACGCGAAGCTGCGATGGATTTCACACCCGGGCAACGTTGGGTTTCCGAAGCCGAGCCGGAACTTGGCCTCGGCACGGTCCTGCGCAACGACGATCGCGCGGTCCAAGTGCTGTTCGCCAAGTCCGGGTTGGTGCGCAACTACGCATCGCAGAGTGCGCCGCTCGCGCGCGCGACGTTCCGCGTGGGGCAGCGCGTGACCGGGCGCGGGGTGTCGTTCGTGGTCGAGCGCATCGACCTGCGCGAGGGGCTGCTGGTGTATTCGGGCGAGAAGCGCGAACTCGCCGAGGGGCAGCTCGATGACGAGCAGTCGCTGTCACAAGCCGATGCCCGGCTGATCTCGGCGCGTATCGACAGGCCGCACAACTACGAACTGCGCAAGCAGGCGCTGCTGGCGCGGGCGGCCGCACGCCGCTCCGAGGCGTGGGGCATCCTGTCGGCGCGCGTGGACCTGCTGCCGCACCAGCTCGGCGTGGTGGCAGCCTGCATGGAACGCGAGCATCCACGCGCCCTGCTTGCCGACGAAGCGGGCCTCGGCAAGACCATCGAAGCCGGCATGCTGATCGCGCGGATGCTGGCCGCGGGACGCGTCACGCGCGTGCTGGTCTTGCTGCCGGAAGCGTTGGTCGTGCAGTGGTTCGTGGAGCTGCGACGGCGCTTCCAGCTCGATTTCGCGATCGTCGACGAAGAGCGTTGTGCCGCGATCGCGATGGCCGATCCGGATGCCAACCCGTTCGACGGCGAGCAACTGGTGATCGCTTCGCTCGCGTGGTTGTCGCGCCATCCGCAGCGGCTGGCCGAAGCCACCCGTGCCGGGTGGGACATGCTGGTGGTCGACGAGGCGCATCATCTGGAATGGACGCCCGAGGACGCGAGTCCCGAATACCGCGCCGTGAAGGCGCTCGCCGCGATCGCGCCGAGCGTGGCGCTGCTGACTGCGACGCCCGAACAGCTCGGCCGCCGCGCGCATTTCGCACGCTTGCGTTTGCTCGATCCGGCGCGCTTCAACGACCTCGACCGCTACCTCGCCGAAGCCGACGAGTACGCACGGCTGTCTTCCGTCGCCGAGCGCGTTGCCGCGGCCGAGCCGTTGCCGGAGGACGAGCGCGCCGCGCTGTGCGCGCGCTTTCCGGACGACGCGACACTGCACGGGCTCGTCGCGGACTACCCGGGTTCTGCGCCCGTCCTGATGTCCGCGTTGATCGACCGCCACGGCACCGGCCGCGTGATGTACCGCAACCGCCGCGACAGCGTCGGCGGTTTCCCCGGCCGCCGGCTCGCGATCGGAGCCGGCGGTGACGAACTGGAATCCACCACGCATGCGGACCTGTTCGCGGAATTCGAGGACGACGTCCACACCGCGGCGCCGGTACAGCGGGCGCTCGAGTATGCGGGTGATCCGCGCCTCGCATGGCTGGTCGGGCTGCTCGACGCACACCGCAACGACAGGTTCCTGCTGATCGCGACCAGCCGCGCCAAGGCCGAAGCGATCGACTCCGCGCTGCGCACGCGCACTGGCGCCAGCATCGCTTCGTTCCACGAAGGACTGACGCTGTTGCAGCGGGACCGTGCCGCCGCGTGGTTCGCGCAAGCAGACGGCGCGCGGCTGTTGCTGTGTTCGGAGATCGGCTCGGAAGGCCGCAATTTCCAGTTCGCGCACCATCTGGTGTTGTGGGACCTGCCGCTCGATCCCGACCTCATCGAACAGCGGATCGGCCGGCTCGACCGCATCGGCCAGCGCCACCCGGTCACGCTGCACGTTCCCCCGCTGCCCGGCACCGCGCAGGAGGCGCTCGTCCGCTGGCACGCCGACGGAACCCGCGTGCTGCGCGAATGTCCTGCCGACGGTCGCGAGTTACTGCGCCAATTCGGCAGCGGGATCGTGGAGGTCGCGCGCTCGCACGCCAAAGGCGGCGAATCCGACGATCCGGAACTCGACAATCTCGTCGCGGCGACGGCAAGCGCGCACGCGGACCTGTCGCGGTCGATCCATAACGGGCGGGATCGGCTGCTGGAGCTCGCCGCCCGCCACGCCGGCGGCGCCGCGCTGCTGGATGCCATGCGCAACGCCGACCGCGACACGCCTGCACACGCGCTGATGCAGCAATGTTTCGAACCCTTCGGCGTGCACGTCGAGGACCTCGGCGACGGCAGCATCCTGCTGGACCCGGAGTTCCTTTCCACGGATGCCCTGCCCGGTTTTGTCGACGGCGCGCGCCGCGCGACCTTCGACCGTGCACTCGCGCTCGCGCGCGAGGAACTGGAGCTGCTCAGGATGGACCACCCGCTGGTGCAGGGTGCGTTCGACCTGCTGCTCACGGGCGAGTCCGGAAACGCGGCCTTTCTGGTGGATCCTGCGTTGCCGCCGCGCAGCGTACTGCTGGAGGCTCTGTACGTGCTCGAGTGCGTGGCCGACTTGCGGCTCGATGCGCCGCGCTTCCTGCCGCAGACGCCGATCTGCGCATGCGTCGACTCGAGGCTCGCGCCGCGCGACTACGAACCTTCGCCGCAGTCACTGGCCCGCGCGCGCGAACGCATCATCGATGTTTCGCGTTACCGGCGGCATCTTTCGCAGCTCGTGCCGCCGATGCTCGAGAAAACCCGGGCGCTCGCGGACGAACGCGTCCGCGAAGTGGTCTCCGCCGCGCTCACTGCGGCGCGAACCGCCATGCATGCACGGGTGGAACGGCTGCGCGCCCTGGCGCAGATCAACGCTTCGGTGCAGCCGGACGAAATCACTCAGGCGGAAACCACCCGCGAAGCACTGCTCGCCGCGCTCCCGCGCTCGCGTCTGCGGCTCGACGCGGTGCGGATGGCCCTGAGCCCGGATTTCCTCTCCCTGCGTTAGAAAACACCTGCGCGTCCGGCGCGTGCAACCGCGCGGCCGAGCGCGCAAGGGAACCTCCGGACCCCGAGGTGCTACAGTCGGAGTGAATTCGCCTTCCGCGACGACCGTACGGCTGATACCCACCCAATGATGCGGCCCTGGTCCCACCGACTGCACGCACTATGGATGCGCGAAGGCGCGGGCGGAATTGTCAGACGTGTGTTGAGGCGTCCCTCATTGCGCGAACGGTTCGCCCTGCGTTACGCTCCCAAGGAAGGCCCCGGCCTGGAGATCGGTCCAAGCCACAGCCCACTCGCACCCAGAGCCAACGGGTTTCGTGTCGATATCCTGGATCACGCACCTGCATCCGAACTGCGAATGAAGTATCGGGACGCGGATGTCAATATCGACAACATCGAGGACGTGGATTTCGTGTGGCACGGCGAGCCACTGCCCGAAACGGTGGGCAAACGCGACTGGTACGACTGGATCATCGCCAGCCACGTGATTGAACACACGCCCGATTTCGTGGGCTTCCTGGTCGGTTGCCAGACGTTGTTGCGCAGCACGGGCAGGCTGATTCTCGTCGTGCCCGACAAGCGCTACTGCTTTGATCACTTCCAGAGCCTGACTTCCACGGGAGAGGTGCTGGACGCCCACGACCTGGGCCGAACCCGGGCCTCACCGGGGCGGGTATTCGACCACTTCGCCAACGCAACCATGAAGGGCAAAAGAGGCGTCCTCTCCTGGCATCGACATGCACCGGGATCGCTGCGATTCGTGCATGATCTGGACAGCGCCCGCAACGCCTGGCTCGGCGCGCGAAAAGACGAGACGTACCTCGATGTCCACAACTGGCGCTTCACCCCGGACAGTTTCCGATTGGTGGTCGGCGACCTGCGCGAACTCGGCCTGATCGAACTGGAGCTCGCGGACGGCCCGATCGGTGCTGCCGGCGAATTCGCCGCGTGTCTGCAACGCTCCGAGGTCAGGCGCAGAAACCGGTTGGCGGATTGGTCCGCGGTGGACAAGAGCCGGCGATAAGCAGCAGCTTCCCAACCCCGTGCCGGGCAGACGTTTGCGAAGAAACGAGAGCTCAAGAGCTTTTTGCCACGGATTTGCACGGATGCACACGGATAAAAGCTTTCGATCCGTGTCATCCGTGTTGATCCGTGGTAAGTGTTTTTTGATTTGCAACAGGGATTCATGGCGTTTGTTTCTCAAGAGGTGCCGCCTTACCCGCGAACGCCGCGGTGGGCACTGCGTGCGAGCTGCCCGCGGAGGCGGCGGGCTACGCTGCCAGCGTGTTTTCGCACCCACGCATTGAGGCTGCCGGGTACCGGTTGGGGAGAACGCCGTACCCAGAACCCGCCCGCTGCGGGCACCAGCCGAGACCCCATCGCCCGACAATCGGATTCCGAGAAGTAGTGGAAAACGATGCTGCGCCGGGTGCGGCCCGGCTCGGCAATCGGGCTGCCGCCGTGGAGCAGTTCGGCGTTCCAGACGAACGCGTCGCCCTTTCGGGCCGGAAACAGTTCGCTCCGCAGTTCGCGCTCGTGCAGTTGCCCTTGCATGTAGGCTTTCCAGGCGTCCATCTCCTCGGGAACGTAGTGGCGTCCGCCGTTGGAGAAAACATAAGGCTCGATCCCGTGGCTGCCCGGCCAGTACCGCAGCAAGCCGGACTCCGGCGAGCAATCCTCCAGCGCCACCCAGATCGCCACGAGGTGGGCAGGCGTGCGCGGCGTCATGTACAGGGAATCGACGTGGTCGGGTTGCTCGGTGCCGAATTCCAGGCTGAGCGAATTGCACAGCGCAGGTGGTTCACCCAGCAGGCGATTCAGCAAGGGAACCAGGCGATCGTTGAGCGCAAGCGCGCGGACCGAGGCCTGTTCCAGATACAGGTCATTGACCTTGAAGCGATGCGACTTCCGCGCATCGGCAGACACGTCCCGCAACCGCACCCGCCGATCGACGTCCATGTCGTCCACGGTGACGCGGGCACGCCCCTCATGCCACAGCGCGCCGAAGTCGTTGCGCACGGCATCGATCTCGGAGTCGGCATAGAACCCGGGCAGCACCAGGACGCCGCGTGCGTTCCACTCGTCCATGGAGTCACGGGTTTGTGGCTGATCCATACTTTCCCGATGAGCGTCAATGTTCGACACGATTGAACGCGAACTGTCTCATGAAACATCGTCATTCCGGGGCCATCGCCGGCTCCATCGGCGATGGAACCCGACTGCGGAGGCAGGATGCCGGACCGAACATCGGCGCAGCCGATGGCCCGGAGGGCGAGCCGCGGGACACGGCGAGTCTATCAGTTCCTTGCGCGTCGGAGCGAAGCTGGATTGACTCGCGCCGTCCATGGCGCTCGCCTGCCGGCCGCCTTCGGCGTTCGCGTTTGCAATCCTGCAAACGCAGTCGGGTTCTGCCCGCAAACAGTGCGGGCAGCCCCGGAATGACAAGATGATTATGAACTTCAGCGCGCAAGAAACCGAAACTCGCAAGTCGCTGGCCCTTGCCGGCAGGTCGCTTCTCTTCTACGGCCGACGCGCGAGCTCGGGATTGTCCTTCGTCACCGGCATCAGGTCCTTCTTCGACACGCCGAGCCACAGCAGGATCGGACTGGCAAAGAAGATCGAGGACAGCGTGCCGACCAGGATGCCGATCAGCATGGTGATCGCGAAACCGTGCACCGCGGTGCCGCCGAACAGGTACAGCGAAGCCATCGCGATCGCGGTGAAGGAGGAGGTGATCACCGTCCGCGACAAGGTGCTGTTGATCGCACGGTTGAGGATCTGCGGCGTCTGCGCCTTGCGGGTCAGGCGGAACAGCTCGCGCACGCGGTCGAACACCACGACCTTGTCGTTGATCGAGTAGCCCACCACCGCGAGGATCGAGGCAAGCACGGTCATGTCGAACTCGCGCTGCACCAGCGCGATGATGCCGAGCGTGATCACGGTATCGTGGATTTCGCTCGCTACCGCCGCGATCGCGAAGCGTTTCTCGAATCGCATGCCGAGGTAGAGCATGATGCCGACGATCACCAGGATCACCGCGTAGATGCCACTGGTCTTCAGCTCCTGCCCGACCTCGGGGCCCACGAAGTCCGGTGGCTGGGCCAGCTTCACGCCGGGATGCCCAACCACCAGCGCACCCAGCACTTTTTGGGATACCGCGCCGGCAACCTTGTCCGGACTCTCTTTTTTGGCACCCGTCTGCTTCGGCGGCTGCAGGCGGATCGAGATTTCGCGGGTGCCGCCCATGCTCTGCACCACCGCGTGCTCGAACCCGGCCTTCTCCAGCGCGCCGCGGACCTCGCCCACGTCGATCGGCTGCTCGTAGTTCACCTGGATCAAAATGCCGCCGGTGAAATCGAGGCCGTAGTTCAGGCCCCGCACCGCGATGGCCCAGATCGACACCAGGATCAGGATCGCCGAGATGACGATGCTGACCTTGCGCATGCCGAGGAAATTGATGTTGAGATCGTGGTGGAAGATTTCCATGGAATCGTGGTTCTCTTTGGCCCTTCCCTTCTCACGAAGGGAGAGGGCAAACCGGCGTCACACCCAGAGTGTCTTCAGCTTCTTGCGGCGGCCGCCGTGGATCAACGCGGTGATCGCGTGGGTCATCGTCACCGAGGTGAACAAGGACGTCGCGATACCGATGAACAGCGTGACACCGAATCCCTTGATCGCACCCGAGCCGACCGCGATCAGCGCCAGGGCCGCCAGCAAATGGGTGACGTTGGCGTCGAGAATGACCGACCAGGCTTTCTCGTAGCCGGCGCGGATCGCGGCCAGCGGCGTCGAGCCGTTGCGCAGTTCCTCGCGGATGCGTTCGCAGATCAGCACGTTGGCATCGATCGACATGCCCAGCGTCAGGATCATGCCGGCGATGCCTGGCATCGTCAGCGTCACCCCGATCAGCGACATCACCGCGATCAGGATCAGCAGGTTGAACACCAGCGCGATGTCGGCGACGATCCCGAACAACCGGTAGTAGATCGCGGCCGCGAACAGCACCAGCACCAGTCCCAGTACCACCGCGCGCAAGCCGCTGCGGATGTTATCCTGGCCGAGGCTCGGGCCGATCACGCTCTGCTCGACGATGTCCATCGGCGCGGCGAGCGAACCCGAACGCAGCATCAGGGACAGCGTCTGCGCCTCCTGCTGGGTCAGGCCGGTGGTCTGGAACTTCTTGCCGAACACGCCCTGGATCACCGCGTTGTTCAGCACCGTCTCGGTGGTCTTGGCGGTGTGGACCTCCTTGCCGTCCACGACCTTCACCACCGGCGTGCGCTCGATGTACACCACGCCCATGCGCTTGCCGACGTTCTGGCTGGTGAAGTCCAGCATCTTGCGGGCGCCCGCGGAGTTCAGCGTGACGTTGACGTCTGGCATCCCGCTCTGCTGGTCATAACCCGACGAGGCATCCACCAGCTCGTCACCACTGACGATCACGCGCTTCTTCAGCACCACGGGGGTGCCGTCCTTCATGTAGTACAGCCGATCGTCCGGCGGCACGTTGCCGGTGCGCGCCGCATCCGCCGGGTTCACGTTCGGATCGTCGGCGTGGTATTCCAGCGTCGCGACCGCGCCCAGCACGCGCTTGGCTTCCGCGGTGTCCTGCACGCCGGGCAACTCCACCACGATGTGGCCCTGGCCCTGCTGCTGGATCAGCGGCTCGGACACGCCCAGCGAGTTGACGCGGTTGCGCAAGGTGGTGACGTTCTGGATGATGGTGGTCTGTGCGAGCTTGTCGAGCACATCCGACTTGATGACCGCGTGCAACGCGTAGCCCCCACCCGGCGTGCGGCTGTCGGTGACGGTGAGATCGGTGTCCTCGGTGCGGATCACACCGGCAGCCCGGTCGCGGTCAGCCGAGGTCTTGAACACCGCCTGCACACCGTTGCCACTCAGCGACACCGCGTCGTAGGGAATCTGTTTCTGGCGCAGGATCGAGCGGATGTCGTCGAGATAACGCTGCTGCTGTTTCTGCAGCACGGCCTGCTGGTCCACGGCCATGAGAAAGTGCACACCGCCCTGCAAATCCAACCCCAGCGGCATCGCGTGCCCACCGATCGACTGCAACCAGTGCGGCACGGTGGTCGCAAGGCTCAACGCCACCGTGTAGTTGTCGCTGAGCGCGACACGCAGCACGTCCGAGCCCCGCAACTGCACCTGCGTGTTGGCGAAGCGCACCAGCATCCGGTCCTTCTGGATCGAGATGTCCTGGAACGGAACGTTGGCCTTGTCGAGGTCGGCGGCGACCTGCTTCTGCAACGCGGCGTCCACCTTCGCATCGCGGTTGGCCACGATCTGCACCGCGGATTGCGGCCGGAACGCGTTGGGTGCTGCGTACAGCAGCCCGAGCGCCATCGCCAAGGCAACCACCCAGTATTTCCAGCGGGGAAAGTCGATCATCGGTCAAGAAAAAATGGTTGACGCCAAAAGAGGCGGAGCGGCCCGGCGGATCAGGCGGATTTCAGCGTGCCCTTCGGAAGCACCGTGGATACGGCGCCTTTCTGGACCCGGATGTGCACCTTGTCGGCGATTTCCACGGTCAGGAAATGCTCCCCGACGTTCTCGATGCGGCCGAGGATGCCGGCGGCAATCACCTCGTCGCCGCGCGCCAGCTCGGAGATCATCCGCTTCTGCTCCTTGGAGCGCTTCTGCTGCGGGCGGATCAACAGGAAGTAGAAAACGATGAACAACAGGATGATGAAGCCGAACGAATACATCGGATTCGGTTCGGCTGCCCGCGCGGCGGGCGCCGCTGCGGCGGCGAAAAACGTTGACAACATGCGAGGCTCTCGGTTGGTCGGGCGGCCGCGCTGCGGCCTGTCTGCCCAAAAGACAAAGGATTATGCCATGGGTTTCCCGATCGCGCATGTCAATCTGGAGACCGGACCGGCGGTCCGGGACCGGGGAACCGGGACCCGGGACCCGGAAAAGCAGGTGGCACATCGCATACGTTGCGATGATCGGTGGTCAGCAGTAGGCCGGATCAAGCCGCGCAAGCGGCGGATCCGGCAGGCATCGCGAGCCAACGGGACCGGCCCCCTCGGGATGCTGCGATAATCGGCGGCCCGGACATATGCGGGGATCCGCTCCGATGCAACACCTCACCGTGATCACCACCGGCGGCACCATCGACAAGGTCTACTTCGATGCCCAGTCCGACTACCAGGTCGGCGCGCCGCAGATCGGCGAAATCCTCGCGCAGCTCGGTGTGGCGTTCGAATTCGACGTCGTGCCGGTGTTGCGAAAAGACAGCCTCGACCTGACCGACGCCGACCGCGGCACGATCCGGCAGGCCGTCGAGCGCCAGCCGCACCGGCACATCCTGATCACCCACGGCACCGACAGCATGGTCGAGACGGCCCGCGCGCTGGATGGGCTTTCCGGCAAGACCATCGTGCTGACCGGCGCCCTGAACCCGGCGCGTTTCCAGGGTTCGGACGCGGTGTTCAACATCGGCTGCGCGGTCGGCGCCGTGCAGAGCCTCGGTGAAGGCGTGTGGATCGCGATGAACGGCCGGATCTGGGACCCGCGCCAGGTGCGCAAGAACCGCGAGGCCAACAGGTTCGAGGAAGCCGGGGACTGATGCGGTCCCTTCGGAACGAAACGGCCGACGCGTAGGGCGGGTCTTGACCCGCCGTTCGTGTTGATCCGCCTGCATCGGTAGGGCGGGTCTTGAGCCGCCATTCGTGTTGATCCGCCTGCATCGGTGGGGCGGGTCTTGACCCGCCATTCGCGTGAAGAAAAAGCCGGTGAGCCTTGATCCTTTCACGCACCCGGTGAAAAGGCCGGCGGGTCAAGACCCGCCCTACGGGAGACGACCGCCGTACCGCGATGGATGCAGCGTCACATCATCCCGGTCTGCAACCTGGCTTCGTCCGACATCATCGTCTGGTTCCATGGCGGATCGAACACCAGGTCGATCTGCGCCTCGGCGACGGTCGGGATCATTTCCAGCTTGCTGCGCGCATCCTCGACCAGGATGTCGCCCATCCCGCAGCCCGGGGCGGTCAGGGTCAGCTTGACGTACACCTTGCGCCGCCCATCTTCGAGATGCTCCAGGCTGAGGTCATAGACGAGCCCGAGGTCCACCACGTTGATCGGGATTTCGGGGTCGAAGCAGGTGCGCAACTGTTCCCACACCACCAGTTCGATGTCCTCGTCGTTGGCGTTGTCCGGCACCGACAGCGGCTCCGGCGGCGGCCTGCCGAGCGCGTCGGCGTCCTTGCCATCGATCCGGAACAGGCTGCCTTCGACGTACACGGTGAAACTGCCGCCGAGCGACTGGGTGATGTAGCCGTTCTGTCCGGCCGGCAGGTTGACGACGTCGCCATACGGCACGTGGACCGCGTGGCAATCGCGTTGCAGGGTGAACGGTTCGCTGCTGGCACTGAATCCGGCCATGGGTTCTTTGCATTTCGGTTGCGGCGCACACGCACCGGCGGGTAGCGGGCAGGATAGCAATACGCCCGCTCGTCTCCCATGATGGAGGTCAGACGCGCATCCACAAGCCCGCGGCGGGCAAACTTCGAACACCGTCGCGGCGTGGCGCGTGCCGCGGGTCTATCATCGAATCTACGATTGCCCGAAGGGCCCGCGTGGACGACCCCGCCCATTCCTTGTCCGCCGCCGTGCGCAAGCCAACCACGATCCTCGTCCTCGTGGCCGGCGGAGTGTTCTCGGCCTTCGGCTGGTTGATGTGCACGCTCGCCGCCGGGGCGGTGGCGGCGTTCGTGTCGCTGGTGGTCGGCATTCGCCCCTGCTGGCTGGTGCTTGCGATTGCGCTGCCGCTCACGCTGGTGTTGAAGGTATGCGGGTGCCTGGTAACACGCTGGGGAGGTGCGGTCGCCGTGCTCGCGGTGTTGCTGGCGGGCTTCTACGCCACGTGCCTGGTGGCGATCGCCCGGATCGCGGCAGCCACCGGATTCCCGTTCGGCCAGGCATTCACCACGGGCGGCATCGGCCTGACATTGCAGGTCGCCGAACTCGGCCTGGATGCGGTCGCAATCCTGGTCTACGCAGCGGCGGCGGTGGCCGCGGCGATCCTCGCCACGTGGCTGGCGCGTCCGCTGTCGCAACACTGAAAAGAGCTTTTTGACACGGATCGACACGGATTGACACGGATAAAAGCGGATCAAAGAGCAAGTCCGTGGTGATCCGTGTGCATCCGTGGTCAATGCTTTTGCGCTTTTTCCGGTCGCGCCCATGAAAGAGCATTTCCTGCGACGGTCTACACGCAGCAGAATCCAGATTCGCTCGTCTGCTCTGATCCGCTCTTATCCGCGTTTATCCGCGTTTATCCGCGTCAAAAGATTTTTGGGGTTTTTCGTACGCGCCGTCAGACGTCAAGGGTCTTCAAGCCCGTCACCAGTTCGCCCGCTGCGGCCTGCCCATCGCCGTACAGCATGCGGGTGTTGTCGGCGTAGAACAGCGCGTTCTCGATGCCTGCAAAACCCTTGCCGCGCCCACGCTTGATCACGATGACGTTCTTCGCGTGCGCAACATCCAGGATCGGCATGCCGTAGATCGGCGAGCTCTTGTCGGTGCGCGCGACGGGATTCACCACGTCGTTGGCACCGATCACGAGCGCGACGTCGGTGTTCGGGAACTCGGGATTGATGTCGTCCATGTCCTCGATCAGGTCGTAGGGCACGCCGGCCTCGGCCAGCAGCACGTTCATGTGGCCCGGCATGCGGCCCGCAACGGGGTGGATCGCGAACTTCACCTTGACGCCGCGCTCGATCAGGAGCTTGGCGAATTCCCAGACCTTGTGCTGCGCCTGCGCGACCGCCATGCCGTAGCCCGGCACGATCGCGACGCGCTCGGCATAGGCCATCATCACCGCCGCATCGCTGGCATCGATCGGCTTCAGCGAACCCGAGATCTCCTGCGCCGGGCCGCCCCCGCCGCCGCCGAAATTGCCGAACAGCACGTTGCCCAGCGAACGGTTCATCGCCTTGGCCATCAACTGCGTCAGCAGGGTGCCCGCCGCACCGACCACCATGCCCGCGATGATCATCGCCTCGTTCTGCATCACCAGGCCGTCGCACGCCACCGCGAGGCCGGTGAAGGCGTTGTACATCGAGATCACCCCCGGCATGTCGGCGCCGCCGATCGGCAGCGTCATCGTGATCCCGAGCAGCAGGGTCAGCACGTAAAACGCGATCAGCAGGCCCCATGCGAACGCGTGCCCTTCGATCCCGGCGACCAGCGCGACGATGCCGCACACGATGGCGGCGACGAAGATCGCAAGGTTCACCCAGCGCTGCAGCGGGAACACGTAGCGCCGATCCATCCAGCCCTGCAGCTTGGCGAACGCGATCAGCGAACCGGTGAACGAGGTCGCGCCGATCAGGATGCCGAGGTACGCCAAGGTGAGTTCGGCATGGTTGAGATCGACCGCGAGCTGGGCGGCCCGCAGGGCGTTGTACTGGATCAGTTCCACCCCGCCGACCCCCGCCGCGGCGCCACCGCCCATGCCGTTGAACAGCGCCACCATCTGGGGCATCGCGGTCATCGGCACGCGCCGACTCACCCACCACGACAGGCCCCCGCCGACCACGACCGCAACCACCATCGCCAGCAGATGATGCATGCCCGGCAGGAAGAACGTCACCAGGATCGCGGCGGCCATGCCGGCACCGGCCCAGAGGATTCCGCCGCGCGCGGTGCGTGGCGAACTCATGCGCTTGATGCCCCAGATGAACGACACCGCGGCTAGAAAGTAAATCCCGTCCGCCAGCGTCGGCATGTATTGCGGCAAAGTCATCGGTGCTCCCCCGCGCGTTGTCGTAGCGCGCCATGCGCGCGACCGATCGACGGCCGGCGCGCGCGTTCACCCCGTGATGGAAACGGCCCGGGAATCACCGGGTTTTTTCTTTTGCTGGACCCGGTTTCGAGGTCTTGAACATCTCCAGCATCCGTTCGGTCACCGCGTACCCGCCCGCCACATTGCCGGCAGCCAGCAACACTGCAACGATGCCGATCGCCAGCTCCGCCGTGGTATCCGCGTGCCCCATCGCGATCATCGCGCCCACCAGAACGATGCCGTGCACGAAGTTGGATCCCGACATCAGCGGCGTGTGCAAGATGACTGGAACCCGACTGATGATCTCGTAGCCGACGAACGCGGCCAACATGAAGATATACAGTGCGAGGAAGCCGGTAAGCATGTTTTCCTCCTGCAGGACCCGGCCATCATAGCGGCAAGCGCGGCCCGGCACGCGACGGTCAACCGGCTCCGCGGCTGACGCGTTATCAAGGCAGGTCGACGATGCGCGAGACCACGGATGCCCAACCGATGCCTGCGGCCGGGGCTGCGATGAACGCCGCAGCGGCGCTTGCGGTAGCGCCGGTATCGCCTGCGGTGGATGCCGCGCGGCCGGTCGCGGCGAACATCGAGGCGTTCCTCGCCGCGGTCGAGCGGCGCGCATGGCGCATCGCGGAAATCGCGCTTCGCGACCCTGACGAGGCATTGGACGTGGTGCAGGACGCGATGCTGCGGCTGGTCAGGCATTACTCCGGCAAACCGGCCGCCGAATGGACGCCGCTGTTCTGGGGCATCCTGAGAAGGCGGATCACGGACATCCAGCGGCACCGCGCGGTCCGCAACCGGGTCTTGGTCTGGGCGGGGCGGAACGTCACCGACGACGATGGCGAACTGCCGGCCTGGGAAGCGCCGGACCTCGGCCCCGATCCGCCGCGCGCACTGGCCTCGCGACAGGCGCACGCGGCGATGTCGAAGGCCATCCGCGCGCTGCCGCGCCGCCAGCAGCAGGCCTTTCTGCTGCGGGTACTGGAAGGGCTCAGCGTCGCGAACACGGCGAAAGCCATGGGCTGCTCGGACGGCAGTGTCAAGACGCATTTGTCGCGCGCGATGGAAGCGCTGCGAAGGCAACTGGAGGACTGGCGATGAACGAGTCGCATGACAACAGGATCGACGAGATCAGGATCGATCGTTTTCCGGACGATGATGAAGTCATTGCCCGCGCACGCGCGATCTTCCGGAACGCCTGCGAAAGCGCCGACTCCTACCACGTGTTGCGTCTGGGCCTCGCGCGACGCCGGGCACTGGATGCTGTGGCGCGGCATTCGCCACTGCCGCTGTGGGCACCGCTGGGCGGCATCGCCGCCGCCTGCTGTGCGGTCGTGGTGGGGATCGCATTGCTGCAGCCCGCGGCTGGTCCGGCCATTTCGCCGGCTTCCGGGTCCGCCGTGTCCGCTTCGGCCACAGCGCAGGAATACGGAAACAGCGACAACGAGGTGATCCCCGACGTCGCGAGCAGTCAGATGGAAATGGTGCAGGACCTCGACTTCTACCGCTGGGTCGCCGCGCAACCGGCCGCGACCCAGGCCGCGCGAAAAGGCGGAAACTGATCGTGCGCGCCGCCGCGCTTGCAGCGTTGCTGGTCGCCGCGTGCCTGCTGGGCCCGACGTGGCAGGCCGATGCGCAAACCGCCCCCACCATCCCGACACCGTCGGAAGGCCGCGGGCCGCCGGCACGCAACCACGCACCCGAACCGCCGCTCGCGTGGTCGAACCTCAGCCCGGGCCAGCAACGCATGCTTGCGCCACTGCAGGATCAGTGGGAGCAGATGCGGCCTGCACACCAGCACCGGCTTGCCGAACACGCGCTGCACTGGGCCAGCCTGCCGGCGGCGCGCCAGGCCAGGATCCGCGAACACCTGGCACGCTGGGCCGCGATGACGCCGCAGCAACGCCAACAGTTGCGCGAGAACGCGAGGGCCTTCCACGACCTCACGCCCGAGCAACGCGCCAAGATCCGCGCCGCCTACCAGCGCTTCCGCGCGCTGCCACCCGATGCGCGCAAGTCGCTGCGCGAACGCTGGCGGGCGATGCCGCCCGCCGAGCGGATGCACTGGGCCACCGAGCACCCCGACCAGCCGATTCCTGCACATCCGCCGGCGCATCACGGGCATTGAAACCGTTGCCTGGAGGTCGGCAATCGAGAGAACGCATTTCACTGGGGAATCGGGAATCGGGAATCGGGAATCGGGGACCGGGGACCGGGGACCGGGGACCGGGGACCGGGAAAAGCATCGCACATGGTGGTGTGGTAGTACGCTGAAAAAATCGATCATCGAAAGGAGTCGCGCCATGGGCGAGCGCATCAACCTCAACACCGCAGACGCGCACTGCATCGGCGCGTACCTGGCCAAGCCTGCCGGCCGGCCAAAGGGCGGCATCGTGGTGGTGCAGGAAATCTATGGCATCACCGCGCATATCCGCGATGTCGCCGACGGCTTTGCCAAACAGGGCTACACCGCGGTCGCGCCCGCGTTCTTCGACTATGTCGAGAACGATGTCGAACTCGCCTACGACAAGGGCGGCACGGAACGCGGCAAGAATCTGGCGATGGAAGTCGGGCTGGATCGCGCAGTGGAGGCGGTTGCCAGCGCGGCGGACTCCATCCAGTCGTCGGGAAAGATCGGCGTGGTCGGTTACTGCTGGGGCGGCACGGTCGCGCTGCTTGCCGCGCAGCGGCTGGGGCTGCCCGCGGTCAGCTACTACGGCGCGCGCAACGTGCCGTTCCTCAACCAGCCTCTGCGCGCCCCGGCGATGTTCCACTTCGGCGCGAAGGACCGTTCGATCCCGCCGAACGCCGTGCACAAGCACCGCGACGCCTACCCGGACGCTCAGGTGTACGTGTACGACAACGCCGGACACGCGTTCAACCGCGACACCGATCCGACCCACTACGACCCGGTCGGCGCGCCGCTGGCGCAGCAGCGCACGCTGGCGTTTTTCGACCAGCACCTTGCGGCATGAGCGAAGACGCCGAAACGCACTTCGAACTCGATCCGCGCCTTGCCCGGGACACGACGTTCATCGCGGACTGGCCACTCTGCCGCGTGCTGCTGATGGACGACGCGCGGTTTCCGTGGTTGGTGCTGGTTCCGCGCCGCGCGCACCTGTTTGATCTCGACGACATGATCGACCACGACCAGATCGACCTGCTCGGGGAAATCAACCGCGCCCTGTCGCTGCTTCGCTGGCGCACCGGGTGCGACAAGTTGAACGTCGGCGCGCTTGGCAACATCGTGCGGCAACTGCACGTGCACGTGGTCGCACGGCACCAAGGAGATGCTGCGTGGCCGGGTCCGGTGTGGGGGCACGGTTCCGCCGAACCTTATCCGCCGGATCGGCGGGACCGGCTGGTGGCGCTGCTGAGCCGAGAGGATCCCGCCGAGGTCGAAGCGCCGGCGTGCATCCTGCGCCGCTCCGATGATGACTGACTTCACGCTCGAACCATTGTCCGAAGACGCGCTGCTGCTGCGCTTTGGCGACGGCATTGACCCGGCAACCAACGCCCGCGTGCACGCCGCCGCGCGCGCGTTGCGGGATGCGCATCTGCCGGGCCTCATCGACATCGCGCCGGCGTATGCCAGTTTGTTGCTGCGATTCGATCCGTCCCTGTGGATCGACAGCAAGTGCGCGCGACCGTTCGAACGCATTACAGCAGAGATTGCGAGACTGGATCCCGGCCTTCGCCGGGATGACGAGCTTGGGAGAGGCTCTCACCCCGAAACCGGATTCGCGCCGGCGCGAACCATCGAAATCCCGGTCTGCTATGGCGGCGAATACGGGCCCGATCTCGAAGTCGTTGCTGCGCACGCGCGCACCGGCGTGGAAGACGTGGTCGCGCGCCACGCGGGCAGCGAGTACATCGTCGCGATGCTCGGCTTCGCACCGGGTTTTCCCTACCTGCTCGGGCTCGATCCGATACTGCACACGCCGCGACGCGCGACACCGCGCACGCGCGTGCCGGCCGGCTCGGTCTCGATCGGCGGAGCACAGACCGGAATCTATCCGCGGGAATTGCCCGGAGGCTGGCAGGTGATCGGGCGCACGCCGATGGTCCTGTTCGATCCGCAACGGGATCCGCCTTGCCTGCTGGCACCGGCCGACCGGGTGCGTTTTCGCGCCATCCGCAATGCGCAATTCGAGAGGCTTCGCGAAAAATACAGCCACGAGGAGCCGGCGCCTGCTCCCCGCGATCGCGGACGATCGCAACAGTGAGCATCGAAGTGGTCAAGCACGGATTCCTGACCACCCTGCAGGACGCGGGGCGCCCCGGCTTCGCTCACCTCGGCATCGGTCGCTCCGGCGCATTCGATGCGCCCGCGTTGCGCATCGCCAACGCGCTCGCCGGCAATCCGCGCGATGCGTGCGGAATCGAATTCACGCTGCTGGGTCCGACGCTGCAATTCCGCCGCGGCGCATGGGTCGCGGTGACGGGCGCGCCGATCGCGTTCCGCATCGACGAGATCGACGCGCCGATGTGGGCGCCGGTGCGGATCGCTGCAGGCGCGAGGGTCGAGCTCGGCGCGGTGCGCTCGGGCTGCCGCGGGTACCTCGCGGTGCGGGGTGGCTTCGACGTCGAGCCGGTACTCGGCAGCCGCAGTACTGACGTCAACTCAGCGCTCGGACCGTTGCCGCGCCCGCTTCGGGCGGGCGACCGGTTGGCGATTGAAATGGCCGCCGAAATGGGGTCAGGTTCATTTTTCCCGATTTTGTCACGGACACGCGAGTTGGCTCTGAAAAATGAACCTGACCCCATTTCCTGGAGCGTCGACGCGCGGCCGTGGTTCGACGACGAGCCCGAATCCCCGCTCCGGCTCCTGCCCGGCCGGTATCTCGACTGTCTCGCTGAAACATCACGCAAGCCGTTGTTCTCCGAAAAATTTCATGCAACCCAGGAATCCAATCGCGCGGGTGTCCGGCTGGACGGCCCGAAGCTGCGGTGGGAGCGGCAACCCGAACCAGTCAGCGAAGGCTGCGTTCCGGGATTGCTGCAGTTGCCGCCCTCCGGCCAGCCGATCGCGTTCGGGCCGGAGTGTCCGGTCAGCGGCGGCTATCCGCCGATCGGGCAGATCGCGGCAGTGGACCTGCCGCGCCTCGCGCAACGCCGGCCCGGCGATACGATACGCTTCCGGCCGTGTACGCTCGAGGACGCGCTGGATGCGCTGCACAAGCGTGAACGAGCGCTGCTGAAACTGGAAACCACCATCGCGGCGCGACTGCGAAGCGAAGCATGATTACCATGCGCGGAACGTCTCCCGTCTCACGTCTCTCGATGGTGGGCAGTGCGGCGGGTCAAGACCCGCCCTACGCCTCGCTTCTCCCGTCTCACGTCTCACGTCTTCCGTCTCCCCGCTCTTGAACCCCATCGATCTCAATGCCGACCTCGGCGAATCCTTCGGCGCCTGGCGAATGGGCGACGACGCGGGCGTGATGCGGTGGATCACCTCGGCCAACGTCGCTTGCGGATTCCATGCGGGCGATCCCGTGACCATGCGACGCACGGTCGCGCTGTGCATTGAACACGGCGTCGCGATCGGTGCGCATCCGTCGCTTCCCGATCTCGCGGGATTCGGCCGGCGCGAGATGCGCGTCTCGCCGGACGAGGTGTACGCGCAAACGCTGTACCAGATGGGTGCACTGCACGCCGTGGCTCGCGTCAGCGGAGGATCGCTGCACCACGTCAAGCCGCATGGCGCGTTGTACAACATGGCTGCGCGTGATCATGAGCTCGCCGATGCCATCGCCAAGGCGGTACGCGACTTCAATCCCGTGCTGATCCTGGTGGGGCTGGCGGGCAGCGCGCTGATCGAGGCGGCCCTGAGCGCCGGACTCGCCGTGTTGCGCGAAGGGTTCTGCGACCGCCGCTACCGGAGCGATGGCTCGCTGGCGCCGCGCTCGCAGCCGGGCGCGGTGATCGAGGATCCGGACCAGGCCGTCGCGCAGGCGGTTTCGATCGCGACCCGCTTTGAGGCCATCGCCGACGATGATTCGAAGGTTCGCATCGAGGCCGACACCCTGTGCGTCCACGGCGACCGCGCGAACGCCGCGGCGTTTGCCGAACGCCTGCGCCGCGCACTGGAAGACGCCGGCGTGCGGGTTGTCGCTGCGGAACGACGCGCATGATGCACTGGTTGCCACTGATCGGCGTGCTGGTGATCGTCATCGGCTTCGCGCTGCGCTTCAACCCGGTGCCGGTGGTGGTCGCGGCGGGAATCGCCAGCGGCCTCGCGGCCGGCAAGTCCATCGACGAGATCCTCGCCCTGCTCGGCAACAGCTTCGTATCGGAACGGGCACTGTTGCTGTTCATCCTGACGCTGCCGGCGATCGGCGTGCTCGAACGCGCGGGCCTGCGCGAACACGCGCGCAACTGGATTTCAAACCTGCGCGGCTTGACGCTGTCGCGCCTGCTGATCGCCTACCTCGGGCTGCGCCAGATCCTCTCGATGCTCGGCCTGACCAACGTCGCCGGGCAGGCGCAGACCGTGCGACCGCTGCTGGCGCCCATGGCGGAAGCCGCCGCGGAGCAACGCGGAAAGCCGCTGGACGGCGACGAACGCAACGACGTGCGCGCGTTCAGCGCCGCCACCGACAACATCGGCCTGTTTTTCGGCGAAGACGTGTTCATCGCGCTGGGCGCGGTGCTGCTGATCCAGGGCTTCTATTCGCAGCACGGCATCGAACTGGAACCGCTGCACATCGCATTGTGGGCGCTGCCGACCGCGATCGCGGCGTTCTTCATCCACGCGGTGCGCACCGTGTTGTTCGCGCGGCGGATCGGCAGCAACACGGAAGTATCCGCCACCTCGTCATCATCCCGGCCAGGGAATGGCCAGGAACTTGTCGCAGGAACGGGAAAAGACCAAGGCAATGGATAGACTCGCCGCATCCCCGGACCCGATCCGGGGGCGTTCGCGTTTGCGCTCCTGCAAACGCAGTCCGCCCGCGCGGGAATGACGGCGCGCGCGATGCGGAACATCGACCATGCTTGATATCGAGCAGGCGTACTGGCTGATCGCGCTGTTCCTGGCCGGCGCGGCAGCGTTCAACCTGCGCGACCGACGCTGGTTCCACGCCGCGTTCTGGCTGGTGCTGGCGGCGCTGATGGCCGGCGGCCGCTACGTGCTGCAGGCAACCGCGGAGCATCACGCACTGCCCGCACAACTCGCGGGGATCGGCGTCATCGCGCTCGCGGTGCTGTCGCCGCGGATGAAGCGCGGACACATCTTCGAGCGCGACGCCGCCGCCCGCGAAGCCGATGCCCGGCGCCTCGGGCACCGCCTGTTCGGTCCCGCGCTGCTGATCCCGATCGTTACGTTGCTGGTCGCGCTGTTCGGCGGGTACATCGCCTTCGACGGCTGGCGCCTGTTCGACCAGACCCGGATGACGCTGACCGGGCTCGCGCTGGCATGCGTGGTGGCGCTGATCGCCGCGCTCGTCGTCACGCGCGCGAAACCGCCCGCCGGCATCGCCGAAGGACGGCGGCTGCTCGACACGCTGGGCTGGGCAGCGCTGCTGCCACTGACGCTCGCCGCGCTCGGCGGCGTGTTCGCCGCGACCGGCGTCGGCACCGCGGTGGCCGACCTGGTGCGGATGCTGATTCCGGTCCAGAGCGCACTGGCCTGCGTGCTCGCCTACGGGCTCGGCATGGTGCTGTTCACGGTGATCATGGGCAACGCGTTCGCCGCTTTCCCGGTGCTGACCGCCGGCGTCGGCCTGCCGCTGCTGATCCACCTGCACGGCGCGAACCCGGCGATCCTGGGCTCGATCGGCATGATCACCGGCTATTGCGGCACCCTGTTCACGCCGATGGCGGCCAACTTCAACATCGTGCCGGTGGCGCTGCTGGAACTGCCGAACCAGAACGACGTGATTCGGGCACAATGGAAAACCGGGGCGGTGCTGTTGGTCGTAAACTTGGCGCTGATGTACCTGCTGGTGTTCCGGTTTTGAACCCGACTACACGTCATCGCGAGCCGTCCGTGCTGTTGACTGGCTTCGCACCGTTCGGCGGCGAGACGATCAACCCGTCGTGGCAGGCCGTCCGCGCGCTCGATGGCAGCGAGATCGAAGGCCACCGCATCAGCGCGATCGAATTGCCCACGGAGTTCGATGCGTCGCTGCCGACACTGTGGCACGCGTTGCGCCGGGCCGAACCACACATTGCGGTCGCGGTCGGGGTCGCCGGTGGCCGCGACGGCATTTCGCTGGAACGGGTCGCGATCAACCTGATCGACGCGCGGATCCCGGACAACGCGGGCGCGCAACCCATCGACGTGCAGGTTCTGCGCGGCGGTCAGGCGGCGTTCTTTGCGACCCTGCCGGTCAAGGCCTCGCTGCTGGCCCTGCAGCAGGCGGGCATTCCGGCACACCTGTCGCACACCGCCGGAACCTACGTTTGCAACCAGGTGTTCTACGCGCTGATGCACGCGCTCAGGCGTTGCCGCAACACCCGCGCCGGCTTCGTGCACCTGCCGTGGCTGCCCGAGCAGGCCGCGCAACACAATGAACCGGGCATGCCGCTCGACCAGATGCAACAGGCGATCGAGGTCATCGTCCGGACCGCGATCGGCGTCGGCACCGGCAAGCAGGTTTCCGTCGCGGCCGCGGCGGAACCGTAGGGCGGGTCTTGACCCGCCATGGCAACCGGTTTTTCACGCCGTCGAATTGGCGGATATCGACCCACCTTGGCAACCGGTTTACCCCACCGTCGAATTGGCGGATATCCACCCGCCATGGCAACCGGTTTATCCACCGTCGAATTGGCGGGTCGAGATCCGCCCTACCGGGTTCCGGCTTTTCACGCCGTCGAATTGGCGGATATCGACCCGCCTCGGCATCCGGTTTATCCCACCGTCGAATTGGCGGGTCGAGATCCGCCCTACTTTTTCTTGGGCTGCGGCGCTTCCACGGCACTCATCAGCGTCAGCTTGCCCTTGTGCTCGACATAGCCGGTGAAGTGGAAGCTCAACTGCAGGCTGGCGAACTCTTCCAGATCGGCGTTGCTGACCTTCGCGGAATCGCTGTCCTTCAGCAGCACGGTTTTCGGCAACTGCTTCTGGTCCTGCAGGTACCGGAAGTGGGCCTCGAGATCAGGAGCCGAGAGCACCGCTCCATCGAGCAGGAACTGGTTGTCCTTGTAAGCGCCGATCGTCATGCTGTACTGCTCCGGCACGTTCGCGACGGTCTCGCCGCCGCTGCGGACTATGCCGTTGCACGCGGCCAGCGCGAACATCGTTGCCAACAGCGCGGCGCCACCCAGGCGTGCGAGGAACGAACGCGGATTCATGAAGCGGTCTCCGTTGCGGGTCGATGTGGACAGGCAAAGCCTGCAATGCGGCAAGTCTGCCACAAGCCGGCTGAATGTGCCCGACGAATGGCAGAATCCGGTCAGGTCGGCAACCGCCGGATCTGCGCGCCGAGGCCGCCGAGCTTTTCCTCGATGTTCTCGTAGCCGCGGTCGATGTGGTAGATGCGGTCGACCACGGTTTCGCCATTGGCGACCAGGCCGGCCAGCACCAGCGATGCGGAAGCGCGAAGGTCGGTCGCCATCAGTTGCGCGCCGGACATTTTCGGCACGCCGCGCACGATCGCGGTATTGCCTTCGAGCTTGATGTCCGCGCCGAGGCGGTGCAGTTCCTGCACGTGCATGAAGCGGTTCTCGAACACGTTCTCGGTGATCACCCCGGTGCCTTCGGCCACGCAGTTGAGCGCGGTGAACTGCGCCTGCATGTCGGTCGGGAACGCCGGATACGGCGCCGTGCTGACATCGACCGCACGTGGACGATGCCCGCGCATGTCGAGTTCGATTGCGTCCCCGTCGCAGCAGACATGCGCACCGGCGTCTTCCAGTTTCGAGAGCACCGATTTCAGCAGGTCGGGACGGGTGTGCCGGGCGCGCACCCGGCCGCCGGTGATCGCGCCGGCCACCAGGAACGTTCCGGTCTCGATGCGGTCGGGCAACACGTTGTACTCGGCGCCGTGCAGACGCTCGACGCCGTCGATCACGAGCCGCGTGGTGCCGATGCCGCTGATCTGCGCGCCCATGCGATTGAGGCAATCGGCCAGGTCGCACACCTCGGGCTCTTCCGCGGCATTTTCGATCACGGTGGTGCCCTGGGCCAGCGCCGCCGCCATCATGATGTTCTCGGTGCCGGTGACCGTGACCATTTCCATCTCGACCCGTGCGCCTTTCAGGCGCTGCGCGCGCGCCTTGATGTAGCCGTTCTCGACCGTGATGTCGGCGCCGAGCGCACGCAGCCCCTTGATGTGCTGATCGACCGGGCGCGAGCCGATCGCGCATCCGCCGGGCAGCGACACCTCGGCCTGGCCGTATTTCGCGATCAGCGGTCCCAGCACCACGATCGCCGCGCGCATGGTCTTGACCAGTTCGTAGGGTGCAAAGAACCGGCTGGTGGGACGCGGATCGACGCGGATCCGCATGTGTTCATCGACCACCAGTTCGGCGCCCATCTGGCCGAGCAATTCCATTGTCGTGGTGACATCGTGCAGGTGCGGCACGTTGCCGATGGTCACCGGCTCGTCGGCCAGCAGGCACGCGGCGAGGATCGGCAGCACCGCGTTCTTGGCACCGGAGATCCACACATCGCCGTTGAGCGGCTTGCCGCCCGAGATGACTATCTTTGGCATGGGGACCGGGGACGAGGGACCAGGGACCGGGAAAGCGTTTGCACGCCGTCTGGCAACGCCACGCGGAAGCTCGAACGGACCCGACACAACACCATCTGTGATGAAAACCTCATCGGCCGGTCCCCGATCCCCGGTTCCCGGTCCCCGCTTCCGCGGGCGTCAGCGTGCGCAACGACAAGGCGTGGACCTCGCCACCCATCCGGTCGCCGAGCACGGCGTACACCATCCGGTGCCGGGCCAGCGTGGCCTTGCCGGCGAAGGCGTCCGACACGATCTGCGCCTGGAAATGCGCGTCATCGGGGCTGGCCGCGTCGATGCGGGCCCCGGGAAACGCCGCTTCCAGCAGGGATTTCAATTCGTTGGCTTGCATGGACCCGGGGTCGATGGGCTGGCTGGCGCGTGACCGTCTTCACGCGGAGAGGTGCGCGGACCGCCATTCACCGCCTATACAATGACAACCCGCGATGGTACCGGAAATCGCGCATGCCTGAACGCATCCGGCACGCGTCAACAGGCCCAACAGGAGTACATCCGCGTGAACGCGCGCCCCGCCGAGCCATCCCAGGAAGTTGTTCCCGGTGCCGACCGTGCCGCGCTGGTGACCAGTGCACGCAAGGTCATCCGCATCGAATCCAGTGCCATCGCGGATCTCGAACAGCGCATCGACGGCGACTTCAGCAAAGCCTGCCGGTTGATCCTTGCCTGCCAGGGTCGCGTGGTCGTATCCGGGATGGGCAAGTCCGGGCACATCGCGCGCAAGATCGCCGCCTCGCTCGCGTCCACCGGTACCCCGGCGTTCTTCGTGCATCCGGGCGAAGCGAGCCACGGCGACATCGGCATGATCACCCGGCAAGACGTGGTGCTGCTGCTGTCCAATTCGGGCGAGACCGAGGAAGTGCTGACGATCCTGCCGTTCCTGAAACGCCAGGGCAATCCGCTGATCGCGATGACCGGCAACACGCGTTCGACCCTGGCGCGCGATGCCGACGCGCACCTCGATGCCAGCGTCGGCATCGAAGCATGTCCGCTCGGACTCGCACCCACGGCCAGCACCACCGCGGCGCTGGTGCTCGGCGATGCACTCGCGATCGCCTTGCTGGAATCGCGCGGCTTCACCGCCGACGACTTCGCGCATTCGCATCCGGCCGGCGTGCTGGGCCGGCGGTTGCTGAAGATCGCCGACGTGATGCACACCGGCACCGCGGTCCCGAGCGTGCCGGCCGACGCCACGATGACCGCGGCGCTGATGGAGATGTCGCGCAAGGGGCTCGGCATGACCGCGGTGGTCGACCGGGATGGACGCCTCACGGGTGTGTTCACCGACGGCGACCTGCGTCGCACCCTGGACGACCACGGCATCGATCTGCGTTCGACCCCGGTCAGCCAGGCGATGAGCCGGCATCCGAAGGTCATCGTCGCGGACAAGCTGGCGGCCGAAGCGGCGCAACTGATGGAAACCTACAAGATCCACGCGCTGCTGGTGGTGGACGACGAGCAGCGCGTGGTCGGCGCGTTGAACATCCACGATCTGTTGCGGGCACGGGTCGTGTGAAGACTCGGGACCCGGGACCCGGGATCCGGGAAAAGCATGGATACGGAACCTTGAGGCCGTCCCGTTTCAATGAACCGCATCTTGATCCCATCTCATCGGAGCCAAGCTGCCTGTTCTTCAGGTTCGTAATCACATACTGCTCCCTCGCCACGCGCCATGACCGATCCCCACGCCGTCCCCCAAGACGTTCTCGTCCGCGCCGCGAAGGTACGGCTGGTCGCGTTCGACGTGGACGGCACGCTGACCGACGGGCGCCTGTGGCTGGGCGAAGACGGCCGCGAGGTCAAGGCGTTCCACGTACACGATGGTTTCGGGATCAAGCGGCTGCGGGAAGCCGGCATCGAAGTCGCGATCATCAGCGCACGCATCAGCCGGGCGGTGGAATTGCGCGCCGATGAGCTGGGCGTGGACCACATCTATCAAGGCAAGCTGGACAAGCTTGGCTGCCTCGAGGAGATCCTGGCCGCATCGAACCTCACGGCCGATCAGGCGGCCTATGTCGGCGACGACGTGTCCGATCTGCCAGCCATGCGTGCCTGCGGATTCGCCGTGGCGGTCGCCAACGCACGTCCGGAAGTGGCGCGCGAAGCGCATTGGCAAACCCGCGCCACGGGCGGCCGTGGCGCCGCGCGCGAGGCCTGCGACCTGATCCTCGCGGCACAGGCCAACGACCGCGCATGAAGGACCGCCGCACCCTCGGCTGGCTGATCGTGCTCGCGGTCGGGGCCGCGATTGCGCAACTGCTGGTGTGGTGGCTGCGGCCACCGCCGAAACCGGTCGCGATGGTCGGGCCGCCACGCTCGAGCTACGAACTCGACCATTTCACGCTTCGCGCTTTCGGCGCCGACGGCAAGCTCGCTTTCACCATGGCCGCTCCGCACCTCGCCCGTCGCGAAGGCAACGATTCGCTGTATGTCAATGCGCCGATCTACCATTTCGTGGCCAGCGATGGCTCCGTCTGGCATGGCACCTCGCAATATGCGTGGATCAGTTCCGACAACAACCTGGTCAAGTTGATCGGCAAGGTGAACCTGCAACGGCCGCCCGCGCCGCACGTTCCCGAAGCCGAGATCCATACGGCCGACGCGACCGTGTGGACCCAGGACAAGCGCATGGCCAGCGCCGCGCCCAGCGTAATTCAGGAACCGGGCTCTATACTGCGCGGCGTCGGCATGAAAGCCGACTTCAATACCCGCAGTCTGGAGTTGCTCTCCGATGTCCATGCCACGCTCGCGCCGCATGCGCATTCGAATTGACCTCGCGATACTGCTGCTCGCGGCACTGGCCGTGTGCGGTTCCGCGCAGGCGAAGCAGTCGGACAAGGATCAGCCGATCAACGTCAACGCCCATTCCTTCGCCGGCAGCCAGGACAGCGGCAAGATCACGTTCACCGGTGACGTCCAGCTCGACCAGGGCAGCTTCCACGCGGACGGCGCCCGCGCCGTCGGTTACACCGACCCGAACGACACCAGCCAGTGGCAACGCGTGGTGCTGACCGGAACTCCCGCGCATTTCCGGCAGACCCAGGACAACGGGACGCTGGTGCACGGCCAGGCGCAAACCCTCGATTACAAGGTTTCCGAAAACACCGTGATCCTGACGGGGAACGCATCGGTAACGCAGCAAGGCCGTGGCGAATTCCACGGCGAGCGACTGATCTACAACACCGACACCGGCGCAATCGAAGGCACTGCCGAAGCGGGCGGCCGCGTGCACATCACCCTGCAGCCGCGCAGCAAGCCCGCGCCAAAGGCAGTCAAGCCGCCTCCGGGCTCCGCGTCACCCGCGCCGGTTTCGGCACCCGCCAAGCCCGCACCCGCCTCGACCTCGGGACACCCCTGATCCATGCTGGTCGCACAAGGGCTGCAGAAAAGCTTCCGCTCGCGTCACGTAGTGCAGGATTTCGGGTTCGAAATCCGGCAGGGTGAAATCGTCGGCCTGCTTGGCCCCAACGGCGCCGGCAAGACCACCTGCTTCTACATGGTGGTCGGCCTGATCGAACCCGACAGCGGCCGCATCACGCTGGACGGCGAAGACATCACCGGGTTGCCGATGCACCAGCGCGCACGCTTGGGGCTGGGATACCTGCCGCAGGAAGCTTCGATATTCCGCCGTCTCTCGGTCGCCGACAACGTGCTGGCGGTGCTGGAGCTGCGCGCCGACCTGCCGGCCGCGCAGCGCCGCAGCGAACTCGAATTGCTGCTGGACGAACTGAAGGTCGCACACCTCGCCGACCAGAAGGGCGTCAGCCTGTCGGGCGGCGAGCGGCGGCGCGTCGAGATCGCGCGGGCACTCGCGGCGAACCCGCGCTTCATGTTGCTGGACGAACCGTTCGCCGGCGTCGATCCCATTTCGGTCGGAGAAATCCAGCGCATCGTCCGGCACCTGCGCGACCGCGGCATCGGTGTGCTGATCACCGACCACAACGTGCGCGAAGCGCTCGGCATCTGCGAGCACGCCTACATCCTCAACGAAGGCAAGGTGCTGGCATGTGGCACCCCCGCCGAAATCCTCGCCCACAAGGAAGTGCGCGAGGTGTACCTCGGGCATGAATTTCGGATGTGAACGACCATGCTTGGTCGCCACTCTGCCTCGCGGTTCCCACGAAGCAGCTGTTGCGAAAAGATGTAGGGCGGGTCTTGACCCGCCAAAATGATCGCGCTCGGATGCGGGGGTTGAGCCGCGGCGGCGTGGTTCAAACCGCCAACGGCGGGTCAAGACCCGCCCTACCCACTTGCGGTTGTCACGAAGCGGCTGTTGCGAAAAGACGTAGGGCGGGTCTCGACCCGCCGGTCTCGATCCCGCCGGCCTCGATCCGGGTTTCCCTCTTTCCCGGGTGACGCCGGCGGGTTGAAACCCCCTTCCCGATCCGCGTTTCCCCTTTCCCGGACGACGCCGGCGGGTTGAAACCAGCCCTACTGCACATTTCCAAGCAAAAATCGTGCCCTTGCACTACCTTTGCGGGCTTCCACGCTATACGATGCCGGTGACTGCCCAAGAACGTAGCCATGAAACCGGGTCTCCAGCTTCGCCAGTCGCAGACACTTTCCCTGACGCCGCAACTGCAGCAGGCGATCCGGTTGCTGCAACTGTCCCAGCTCGAACTGCAGTCCGAGCTGCGTGAACTCGCCGAAGCGAATCCGTTGATCGAACTGGATGGCATGGACGGGCCCGACGGCAGCGACGGCGAGGCCGGGGAGCACGCCGACTCCGCATCCGCCGATGCCGAATCCGACGGCAACGGACCGGACGACGCGGCGGAAGACAGCGAATACTGGGATGAACATTCCCCGCAGGTCGCCGAATGGGCCAGGAGCAGCCGTGGCTTCGATGACGACGATTCGCCCGAGCAACAGGATGCCGCGCCCGAGGGCCTGCGCGACCATCTGTTGTGGCAGGCCAACCTGAGCGGTCTTTCCGCGCGCGACCAGGCAATCGCCACCGCGATCATCGACGCCATCGACGACGACGGTTATCTGCGCGACGGACTGGAGCCGGTGCTTGCGGCGCTGCGGACGATGGCGCCCGCCGCCAGCCGGGAAGAAGTGGAAGCGCTGCGCGTGCGCTTGCAGCACTTCGACCCGGCCGGCGTCGCCAGCCTGGATCTTGCCGACTGCCTCGCGGTGCAACTGGAGCAACTGGACTCCGCCACGCAATGCCGGGAACTCGCGGGTGAAATCGTCGCCGGCGAACTCGACCTTCTCGCGCGCCGCGATTTCGGGAAATTGGCGCGCAAGCTCAACGTGCCCGAAGTAGACGTCATCGGCGCCGCGACGTTGATCCGCGCGCTCAATCCGCGCCCGGGCTCGGCCTTCGACCCGACGCCCGCCGAGTACGTCGCTCCGGACGCGTACGCGATCAAGACCGGCGGACGCTGGCGGGTCTCACTGTCGCCCGATTGCCAGCCGCGGCTCGCCATCAACCAGCACTACTGCAGTCTGATCGCACGCGCGCAGCGCAGCGATGCGACCTGGATGCGCGGCCAGCTCCAGGAAGCCCGCTGGCTGATCAAAAGCCTGGCGGCGCGCGCCGATACACTGTTCAAGGTCGCGCAGGCGATCGTGCAAACCCAGAGCGCGTTTCTCGATTTCGGGCCCGAGGCGATGAAGCCGTTGGTGATGCGCGAGTTGGCCGAGGAACTCGGCATGCACGAATCCACGATCTCCCGGGTCACCACGCGCAAGTACCTGCACACCCCGCGCGGCACCTTCGAGTTCAAGCACTTTTTTTCCTCGAGCGTTGCCACCGAGGACGGCGGCAGCGCATCGGCCACGGCGATCCAGGCGATGATCCGCAAGCTGGTCGACGAGGAGGATGCGCGAAAGCCGCTGTCCGACCAGACCCTGACCGCTGAACTGAACCAGCGCGGCATCCGCGTCGCGCGCCGCACCGTGGCCAAGTACCGCGAGCAGATGCGTATCCCGAGTTCCGGCGAACGCCTGCGCGCGCAATAAGCCGGTTCGTCGGAGCAATGCCGGGGCGCCCACGGAACGGAAAGTTCACACTGCTCCCGGCACGTTTGATGCACACGCTTTGATGCAACTTTTTTCGATGCAACTTTCCCTCACACCGACGATCACAAGGAGTACAGGCGGACCTTCTTCACAACCGGCGCCACGCGCGCCAAGCCGGGAACCAATCCGGCTTCCATCACCACCTGAATGCAGAGGAGCCAACCATGCAAACCCAGGTCAGCGGTCACCAGATCGAAATCACCCCGGCCCTGCGCGATTACGTCGATGCCCGCCGTGAACGCCTCTCGCGCCGTTTCGACCATCTGACTTCGCTGAACGTGGTACTGGAGGTGGAAAAGAACCGCCTTGCCAACCGTGCGGAGGGCACGTTGGCTGCCGCCGGCGCCGTGCTGCACGCGGATGCGGTGGATGGCGACATGTACGCCGCCATCGACGCGTTGTTCGACAAGCTCGATGCGCAAGTCCGCAAGCACAAGGACAAGCGGCGGACGCACGGGCGCGAAGACATCCGCAACCTTGCTTGATCTTTCGATCAAGCAAGGTTGCTTTTCGTTGTGCGATCGTCCCTGATCGCTGCTTCGATGAAGATTGCGATCGCGATCGGGTTGCGGAGATCTCAAACACCAGAACGGGCATCCATGCCCGGACTTTTCACAAAAGCCGCTCCGTAGGATGGATTGCCGCAGCTTCGCTTGATCTTGGCTTGATCCGCTCTGATCCGCGTAAATCCGCGTCAAATGCTGTTGCGGTTTCGTGCTGATCCGAGTCAATGCGTGGCAAAGGTTTGCGATGTCGCGCGCAAGTCCGCGGCAACACTGGCAGAATGCTCCCCGCCCGTCGACGTGACGGGCGGGGATAGCAAGTGAACAAGCTCAGCGCGCGCGATCTGTTCGAAGACGTCAAGGAACGCATGGCCCTTCGCTGGGTGGCGGGCCGCGATGGCGCGGAGCGCGCATTGCAGTCCGGCGGCGCGGAGCAGCGGCGGCCTTCGGAGATCGGTTACCTCAACATCATCTACCCCAACAAGCTGCAGATCGTCGGCAGCGAGGAACTGAACTACCTCGACGGCCTCGATTCGCGGCAACGCTGGGAAACCGTGCAGAAGATCGTCGCCCAGCAACCGGTCGCGCTGCTCGTCACCAAGGACCAGGCGGTCCCCGCCGACCTGCGCGACGCGGCCGAGGAAACTTCGACGCCACTGTGGGTCAGCGCACGCCGCGGACACGACCTGCTGACGTTCCTGCAGTACAAGCTGGCGCGCGCACTGGCGCCCCAGATCACCCTCCACGGCGTGTTCCTGGAAGTGCATTCGATCGGCGTGCTGATCACCGGCACCCCCGGCAGCGGCAAGAGCGAGTTGGCGCTGGAACTGATCACCCGCGGACACCGGCTGGTCGCGGACGACGCGCCGGAATTCACGATGATCGCGCCCGACGTCATCGACGGCGCCTGCCCCGAAATCCTGCGCGATCTGCTCGAAGTGCGTGGCCTTGGCGTTCTGAACGTGCGCGAGATGTTCGGCCACACCGCGGTCGAGCGCTCCAAGTACCTGGGCCTGATCGTGCAGCTGCGGCCGGCAGACAACGAACCCGAGGACGCGATGGTCCGATTGACCGGTGACGTGGGGGTTTTGCAGGTCCTGGACGTCAAGATTCCGCAGATCACGATTCCGGTCGCCCCCGGACGCAACCTTGCGGTGCTGGTCGAAGCGGCGGTGCGCAGCCATATGCTGAAATCGCAAGGGACCGACCCGGCCCGTACCTTCATCGACCGTCAGGCCGCACGCCTGCAACGCCAACCCGGTTGAGCCACGATGCCCACGCAATCCTCTTCCGCCGTCAGCCCGTCCATTCCGATGGTCGTCCTTACCGGGCTTTCCGGTGCCGGCAAGACGGTGGCCCTGCGCGCGTTCGAGGACCTCGGGTTCTACTGCGTCGACAACTTGCCGACCGGCCTGCTGCCGTCGCTGTACCGGGCGCTCACCGAAGGCGGGCGCGCCGCGTTGCCGGGCATCGCCGTGGGCGTCGACGTGCGCAACCAGGGCGATCTCGATCGGCTGCCGGAAGCGCTGTCGAGACTCGCCGAAGCCGGCGCCAACGCCGAACTGGTGTTCCTCGAATCCAGCGACGCCGTACTGCTGAAACGCTATGCCTACACCCGCCGGCGTCACCCGCTGTCGGACGACGGGCGCTCGCTCCGCGATGCGCTCGCCGAAGAACGCCGCCGCCTGCGACCGCTGCTGGCCATCGCCAACCGCTCGATCGACACCAGCGAAACCAATGTCCACCAGCTCCGGCGCCGGATCGCCACCGAATACGGCGCGACGATGCCGGGTCTGACCCTGATGTTCGAATCGTTCGCCTACGGCCGCGGGCTGCCGCCCGACTGCGATTTCGTCTTCGATGCGCGCTGCCTGCCCAACCCGCACTGGGACCCGCGCCTGCGCCCCTTGTCGGGTCGCGACCGGCCGGTTCGCGAATTCCTGGACGGCCAGGCGCTCGTAGTAGAATACCTCGCTGACGTGCAGCGTTTCCTGGATGTCTGGCTGCCACGTTTCGAGAGTGAAGACAAGGGCTATCTGACCGTCGCCATCGGCTGCACGGGGGGACGGCATCGTTCGGTGTACCTCGCCGAACGCCTCGCCGAGCATTACTGCACCCGTCGCGACCAGGTACTCACTTTTCACCGGGAACTCGAATAGCTTTCACCCTCCCACCACCTGGTTGGACCGAAACTTGCAGTCCCACCAGTATCCCCTTCCCAGGCCATGACCACGGCTAGCGCACTCCGTCACGACGAGCCCGATCCGGCGGCGGGCATCCTGCTGCTGACCCACGAAGAGATCGGCCGCGCGCTGATCACCGCGGCGCAGCACGTGTTGCCGCGCCTGCCCTGCCAGCTCGACGCGCTGGAAGTCGGCGCCAACGACGATGCCGCCACGGTGCAGGCGTCCGCCGCGCGCGCCGCACGCGCACTCGACCACGGTGGCGGCGTGCTGGTGCTGTCCGACCTGTATGGCTCGACGCCGTGCAACATCGCCAACAAGCTCACCGACCTCGGCGTGCGCGCGCGTTGCGTGTCCGGCCTCAACCTGCCGATGCTGCTGCGCGTCCTCAACTACCCCGACAAGCCGCTCGACGAGCTCGCCGAAGTCGCCGCCAGCGGCGGCCGCAGCGGGATCCGGATCGACAAGCTTTGAAGAGCCGGGAGTCGGGAC
>JBOHYT010000168.1:0-5854 GCA_050738055.1 Rhodanobacteraceae bacterium | reverse complement strand
CTCGATGCATTCCGGGTCGCGATCGGGGAAACCCGCGCCGCCCTGCACGCGCAATTCGATGCCGAGACCTAGCCGTGACCGCCGACCGAGCCCCGCGCAAAGCGGCTGTCGTGAGCCAACCGACCGGCACGCCGGTAGACGTCTGAAAGAAAAACGTACGAGTGGCTGCCATGGAGAGCCGTAGGGCGGAACCCACGAAGCGGTTTCCGCCGGATTCGCCCTTGGCGGAAGCGGCTGCGCCGATTCCGCCCTACCCTCGGTGTTGTGAAAAGTCAGGCCACGGAAGGCCGTTCTGGTGCTCACGGGTTCGGAATGGGTTTCGCGCATCGGGCGTCGAACGAGGCAGCGATCAGGGATGATCGCATCATGATTCCCGCAGGGGCGCTGCCAGCACGCGCCAGGATTCGAGACCGCGGGTGCCGACCTGCCGCCCGATCAAGTTGCGCATCAGGCGTCTGAGTGCCGCCATGTCCTCGGCGTCCGGTTGCTCCCCGCTGGCCAGCGCGCGCAACGCGGAGCCACGCAACCGCATCCCGTCGGGATGCTCACCGGCCTTGACCGCGCCGTACTCCGGAAGATAGTCGTACGCACTTTCGGCTTCGATGGGCGCGCCAGTGTCGGCAGCCTCGTCGAGTTGCAGCGCATAACCGATCGCTGCCAGCAGGTCGCGCTCGAAGCAGCGCAGGCTCCAGGCCAGCGAGGGGTGATCCGCCAACTCTTCGAGCAACCCGCGATAGCGCGCGAACAGCCGTGGGTGCGGATCGTTGCGCGCGGTCAGGCGCACCAGCAATTCGTTGACGTACATCGCCGACAACAGCGCTTCGCCGCGCAAGCCGCGTGGCGGACCCACCGCCTCGACGGCCGCCAGCGTCGGCAACTCGCCGCGGCCGGCCCAATCCATGCTCAGCTCCTGCAATGGTTCCAGCAATGCACGCGGCAAGCGCGCGCGCACTCCACGCACGCCGCGGGCGATCAACCCCACCCGACCGAAATCGAGGCTGAACACTTCGAGCAGCAGGCTGGTCTCGCGCCATGCGCGGGCGTGCAGGACGAAGCCAGGTTGCTGGGTGATGCGCATTTACTGCGGGACCCGGGACCCGGGGTACGCGATGCAGGACTCGGGACTCGGGACTCGGGACCCGAAACTTGGGATTCGGGACTCGGGACTCGGGACTCGGGAAAGGCGGGTTTTGCCCCTGCCCAGGCGGCTGGGCGGTGGTTCCAGATCGTGGCTTGCAAAAGCCCCAAGGCTCGCGGACATCGAGTCCCGAGTCCCGGGTCCCGGGTCCCGTTCATCACTCATAGCCAAACTGCCTGAGCGCCGCCTCGTCGTCCGACCAGCCCGCGCGCACGCGCACCCACAGCTTCAGGAACACCCGGCGGCCGAGCAGGTTCTCGATCTCCTTTCGCGCCGCGCTGCCGATCGCCTTGGCACGGCGGCCGCCTGCACCGATCACGATCGCCTTCTGGCCATCGCGCTCGACCCACACCACCGCGGCGATTTCCGCCAACCCGTCGTCGCGATCCTCGAAGCGCTCGATCTCGACGGTGGTCGCATACGGCAATTCCTCGCCGAGTTGGCGCATCAACTGCTCGCGCACCAGTTCGGCCACCAGGAACCGCTCGCTGCGGTCGGTGAAACTGTCGGTGTCGTAGCGCGCTTCGCCGACCGGCAGCCGCGCAAGGATGCCGCGCTCGAGTTCGGCGAGACCCGAACGGCGCTGCGCGCTGACCAGATAGACCTCGTCCCATTCGCGGTCACGGGCCAAACCTTCCACCAACGGCAACAGCGTCGACTTGTCGCGCAGCTTGTCGACCTTGTTCACGGCCAGCAGGCACGGAATCGCGCGCTGCTCGACCGCCGCGTACACCGCGGCGTCCTCGTCGTCCCACTGCGCTGCGGCGATTACCTGCACCGCGAGGTCGGCATCCGCGATCGCCGCGTGCACGGCGCGGTTCAGGCTGCGGTTGATCGCGCGCTTCGCCTCCCGGTGCAACCCGGGGGTGTCGAGGTAGAGGATCTGGCCGCCCGCGGGATTGGCGATGCCAAGGATCCGGTGCCGCGTGGTGTGCGCGCGCGGCGTCACGATCGACAGATGCGCGTCGATCAGCGCGTTCAACAACGTCGACTTCCCGACATTCGGGCGCCCGACGATCGCAACGCTGCCGCAGCGAAAGGGGTCGCTCATGGCCGGATCAGGAGTTTCATGAGAAACACGGATGTACTGTTCTTTTCATTGAGAGCCTCGGAGCATCCGGAAAAGTGTGGGACACGGATTTACACGGATGGACACGGATAAAGCAAGGGGCACAGGTGCGGCTCCAATCCGCGTCCCGATTGGTGCCGAATCCCGGTAGGTTCGAACGTGCAAGATCATTCCAGGCCTCGTCATTCCGGGGCTGCCCGCGCTTTTTGCGGGCAGAACCCGGAATGACGCCGTTTAAAAGGACAGTTGCGTAGGCCGGCTCAAGGAGCGCAGCGACGGAGCCGGCCTACCCGAGCCTCAGGAAGGTCCAGAAAAGGTTTGGACACCGATTCATACGGTTGGACACGGATAAAGCAACACCTGATCGGTGCAGAAGTTCAACAAATCACCTCGTCATTTTTGGTGCTGGCAGGGCTCAAGACCGTTGAAGATCAGCGCCAAGCGAGAACCTGATTAGCCAACCGACCGGCGCGCCGGTCGGTTGGCTAATCAGCTTCTCAATCCCGTGCCGGGGCAGGCGTTCGCGAAGAAACAAGAACTTGCGGAATTTGTTTCTCAAGAGGAGCGAGAATCGCCATTCGCTTTGATCCGTGTTCATCCGTGCAAATCCGTGGCAAATGCTCCTGCCGTTATCCGCTTTTATCCGCTTTGATCCGTGTCAAAAAGCTTTTTCGGCTCTTCCGGTGGGACGAGACTCGCGAGGGCGGTTTCGGCCGCCTGCTGCTCGGCGGCGCGCCGGCTGCCGCCGCTGCCCTCGAAGCGCACCGCGCGCGGCTGCTCGATCCGGCACGCCACATCGAACCTCCGCGCGTGTTCCTCTCCGTGCTCGGCCAAGAGTTCGTAATGCGGCAACGGCAGGCCGCGGCCCTGCAGCCATTCCTGCAGGCGGGTCTTGGGATCCTTTTGCGGCGGCCCGGCAGCGGCCAGAGGCTCGGCGAAAACCTTTCGCAGCCACTCGCGGCAGGCAGCGAAACCGCCATCCCGGTAGATCGCGGCGACCAGCGCCTCGAAGGCGTCGGCGAGGATCGAATCGCGCCGGAATCCGCCGCTCTTGAGTTCCCCGGGACCGAGCTTCAGCTCGTCTCCGAGTTGCAGTTCGCGCGCGCGGGTAGCCAACGCAGGTTCGCTCACGAGTTGCGCGCGCAATCGTGAAAGCTCGCCTTCATCGGCGCGTGGCCGCGCCTCGAACAGCATCTCGGCGACAACGAGGTTGACCAGCGCGTCGCCCAGAAACTCCAGCCGCTCGTTGTTGGGGCGCCCGGCGCTGCGATGGGTGAGCGCGAGCCGCAGTAGTGACTCGTCGGCGAAGCGGTACCCTGGTTTCACGTTATCCGGGCGTCGGCGCCTGCAGCGGCACCGATTTCTCGAAGTGCAACAGGAAGTCGATGTTGTAAATCCACGGGATCTTCTTGTCGTAGCTCAGCTTCAACGTCGAGCCGCCGTTCGGGGTGGTCAGGACGTGCACGTTGCCCTGCGCGATGTCCTCGTCGGCGAAGTACTGGGACAGTTGCTGCGTATCGAGCTGCCGGCGAAGCTCCTCGGCGCTCATGCCGCCGGAGGCGGACTGCGAGGCGACCGTGTTCATCGCCTTCGCCACGTTGAGGTAATCGATATACGCAGGCACCAGCTTCATCGCCGTGTAGATGAAAAACGCGGCAATGATCAGGATGATCACGAACCCGATCAGGGTGATGCCCGATTGACGTTTCATGGAGTCGCCCCCTCAAAAGCCTGTTGACAATCCGCCTTTTCCGGCCGGCACCGCAACGCGCGCCAGCCGCGGCATCCTGCCGGACGAGCGAAGCTTAATGCAAGACGGGTGCCTGCGCCGCACTGCATCCGTACCAGCGTGCGATTCCGTGACGCGCGTCCATGACGTGAACGTCATTCCAGGGCGCCCCCGATGGCGGTCAGAGCACCGTCCCGATTCGGTGCCAGCCGGCCAGGCTGAACCAGATGAAGAAGGCCTTGCCGGCCAGGTTTTGCTCCGGGACGAAGCCCCAGTAGCGGCTGTCTTCGCTGTCGTCGCGATTGTCGCCCATCGCGAAATATTGCCCCTGGGGTACCACCCAGCGGCAGCCGCCGTCGGGCAGCAGGGTGCCGCCCGATCCGGTGCAGCGGTAGGGTTCGATGGAGCGGAACTGCAGGATCCGGTGTTTCACCCGTCCGAGATCCTCCTCGTGCAGCGTCACCGGCGCCATCATCGGGTTTTCCTCCATTTCGATGCTGACCTTGTCGGTGCCCTGGTAGGGGCCGATCAGGGTCTGCGGCATCGGCTTGCCGTCGATGGACACCTGCTCGCCACGCAGCGTGACGGTGTCGCCCGGCAGGCCGATGATGCGCTTGATGTAATCCTCTTTCGGCACCGGACTGCTGCAGCTCGGGTCGCCACCACGCACCACCTCGCCATCGGCACGATGGCAGGTGAAGCCGGGGTATCGGAACACCGCGATGTCGCCGCGTTGCGGTTCGCCGCTGTCGATCCCGGCGAGGATCCTGGAGTTGCTGACCGGCAGGCGCAGACCGTAGGCGAACTTGTTGACCAGCACGAAATCGCCGACCAGAAGCGTCGGCATCATCGAACCCGAAGGAATCCGGAACGGCTCCAGCAGGAACGTGCGGAACAGCAGCACCGCGAGGATCACCGGGAAGAACGAACGCGCGTAGTCGACCAGCACCGGTTCGTGCGGCCTGCTGTCCTCGGCGGCCGCGCGTGCCTTGCGCCGCCGCGCGAACAGCAGCCAGTCGCCAATCCAGATCACGAAAAATGCGAGGGTGATCAGCGACAGCGCCAGCGCGAAATCCGAGGTCCGGTACCAGATGTAAATGCAGATGGCGACAATCACCAGCAGCACCACGGTACCCCATGCGTCTCTCTTCACTGCGTGTTCCTTTTTTTCGGGACCGGGGATTGGGGACCGGGGACCCGGGACCCGGGTCTCGAATCGCGGCTGCCACCGCTCCTACCTGCATCGCGGCTGCCGCCGCTCCTACCGCATCGCGGCTGCCGCCGCCCCTACCGGTCGGTCCTGAGCACCGCGAGGAACGCCTCCTGCGGAATCTCCACGCGCCCGACCTGCTTCATCCGCTTCTTGCCTTCCTTCTGTTTCTCGAGCAGCTTCTTCTTGCGCGAGACGTCGCCCCCGTAGCACTTGGCCAGCACGTTCTTGCGCAGCGCCTTCACCGTCGAACGCGCGATGACCTGCGCGCCGATCGCACCCTGAATCGCGACATCGAACTGCTGTCGCGGAATCAGGTCCTTCATGCGCTCGACCAGCTCGCGGCCGCGGCGGTCGGCCTGGCTGCGGTGCAGGATCAGGCTGAGCGCATCGACGCGGTCGCCGTTGATCAGCACGTCCACGCGCACGAACGGGCCGGCGTCGAAGCGCAGGTGGTGGTAATCCATCGACGCGTAGCCGCGCGACACCGACTTGAGCCGGTCGAAGAAATCGAGCACGACCTCGGCCAGCGGCAACTCGTATTGCAGCGATACCTGGCTGCCGAGAAACAGCATCTTCTTCTGCGCACCGCGCTTCTCGCTGCACAGGGTCAGCACAGAGCCGACATGATCCGGCGGCACCAGGATGTTGGCGGTGATGATGGGTTCGCGCAGCTCCGAGATGCGGTCCTGCGGCGGCAGCTTGGAT
>JBOHYT010000167.1:0-4987 GCA_050738055.1 Rhodanobacteraceae bacterium | reverse complement strand
GATCCACGCCACGGCCATGATGAGGCCAAGGCCAATGCCGTAAGGCAGGAACACATGGTATCCGAGCGGCGGGTACAGGAAGCACACGAAACTTGCGCCGGCCAGCATGGTCAATACGCCCAAGAATTTAGGCAAGAAGGTGGAGCGGACGGCGAGGTAACCCTGGAGGAGGTAGTAGAAGCCCAAGAACACCACCGCGAGCGCGACGCCATGACTGTTGATTTTGAACGACAGCAGCGCCAACGCCTGCAACTGTTGCGTGTTGAACACGTGTAGATACGGGTCGCCTCCCAACACCAACAACGGTGCGATGAAAAACAGGCGGCTGAACGTCTTGATGACAGCACCAGCGAGACCGATGAAGGCTGCCAATAAAGAGACGCACCGACCCGCAGGCCTCAGCAACAGGTAATACAACGCCGTGACAGCAACTTGGCCCACCATCTCGACCAGATAAAGCGCGAAACCCGTCTCGAGCAAGAGTGGGTGGGTCATTACATTGGCCGCCGTCGCCGCCGCGTCGCCAGATACCACAAGCCGCATCGTAATGACTATGGCAGGTACGCCTGCCACCAGAGCCAGCAGCCAGAATGCGCCCACAGCTCTTGCCAGGGATCGCGGACTCGGCTCCACGGGCCGATCCAGCCTTGCAGGTCGATTGATACTCACGCTCATATTCGCCTCTTCTAACTTGGATGCCTAGCCCATGGACCGCACAGCGAACGGGTGTGGATCCATCTCGTTTTTCGATTTCACCTCAACGATGCTCGCAGCGAGCATCAATCGGCCCCGATGACCGACGTCGTATCCAGTCCAGGCAATGGCTCGATCCTCACGCCACGCACCAACAGCCAAATGCCGGTGGCGATTTCCGCAACGAAAATTGGTATCCAGCCGAACTAGATCACGTTGGCATACGCAGGCAACAGCAGGTTGCCGAGGCCGACCAGCAACGTGACTACCGATGCACATACTCCGAGCGCGGAAAGTACGCGAGGGATGTAACGCGTTTGCAGGAACAGGTAAAAGAAGAGGATGGAGCCGAAACTGAAGAATAGAATCGTGATGTTGAAAGCCGCAAAGCTCGCGCTCCTGGCGAGGTCGGCAATCGCTTGCAACTGCTCGATGCCGAGAGATTGGAGGTACTTTGGGTCGCTTTGCAGGCTGAGGGACGCCGAACGAGACGAACATGGTCACGCCGCCGGCGAACGCTTCACCGAGCCTCCAGTACATGGCCAAGCGCGCGATGCGTCCGTTCACGGGCTTGAGAACCACATACAAGGCGTACGCCAATAGCACCGTGAACAAGGATGAAAGCAACTGGATGACCAAGCCAACGCGATAGAGCGATTGGTCAGCGGCGATGTGCACGAGGCGCTGAGCGAAACCTCCCGTCCCGACAGCGTGGGAAATGAGCGATTGGCCCAGCACGTAGAGCGCGATCAGTAGCAGGTACACGAAGCCGGCAGTCCGCGCATAGTGGATTTGCACTTTGGTGCTGCAGGCAGCAACCATGTCCGTAACTCCACCGTCGCGAGCCCAGCTGAGGCGCCTCCAGCTGGTGCCTCACACAAACCCAAGTGGGTTCGATCATACGGGGAGGCTGACGCCGTCGAAATGATCGCGCGTATCGAAACATGATCGGTAGTAACATCATCGTTGTTCGCCAAAAGGATCACCGGCCATGGCTAGTGCAACGATTGCCGCGGGGTTTGCGCGCGCGCTGATGGATCTTGCGGTATCCAAGGGTGCCAACCGGAAGGTGCTCGGCCAGCAATGCGGGATCGATCCCCGACAATTGCAGGATCCAGACAACCGCATCCCGCTTGCCAACTACATGGATCTCATGCACGCTGGCCAAAAACTAGCCAACGACCCCGCACTCGCACTGCACTTTGGCGAGGCTTTCGACATCAGGGAACTGTCCATCGTCGGTCTGATTGGAGCGGCCAGCAATACGGCGGCCGAAGGCTTTGCGCAAGTGGCGCGTTACGAACGCCTCGTAGCGGACATCGATGGCTCGACCGCCGGGACACGGCATGTCCTGGAGCGCAATGGTGGCCAGATCTGGTTGGTCGACACGCGCATCAACCCCAACGATTTTCCCGAGCTAACCGAGTCCAATTTCGCCCGCTGGGTCTGCATGACGCGTCGCGTCCAAGGCGATAATAAGTTCGTCAAGGCAGTGCACGTGACCCATGCGGCGCCAGCGTATCGCGCCGAGTACGACCGCATCTTTCAGGTGTCGGTGACGTTTGGCAGTGATCGGAACGTGCTGGTAATGACCAAAGATTGGCTCGACTTTCGCATCCCGCAACCTTCACATTACGTTTTCGGGATCCTCAGTGAGCGTGCCCAGGCACTCCTCGATCGACTGGAGCGTTCGACGACTATGAGAGGGCGCATCGAGAGTCTGCTGGTACCCATTCTGCACACAGGTGATATCGGCGTCGACCGGCTCGCCGAGATGCTCGGAGTCAGTCGCCAGACGATCTTTCGAAAACTGCAAGCGGAAGGTACAACCTTTCGGGAGACCGTGGATGAGTTGCGCCACAAGATGGCGCTGCATTATCTGAGCGGGAACAGGATTTCGGTGAATAAGGCCGCCTATCTTGTCGGGTTCTCTGACCCAGCCGCATTCTCGCGCGCGTTCAAGCGCTGGACGGGATTTAGCCCAAGCGCAATACACAGCAAGAGGAAGATGGCTGCGTTGGGCTCAGTAGGAGCAAGTCGCGTGGCGCTCCACTAAGAAGCGAGGCGGTCGCACCAGGCGCCGTTTGACCCGTTGTTGTCGTTCGTGACCGACCGATTTGTGGCAACCTGACAGGGGGCACGACTGACTCCTCCGGGCCGACAGTGACCACCGGGGACGGGATCGACGCCTCAAGGGCAGAGAGGTGGGAGTCCGAGTTACTGGTCAGCGAAGTTCAGCCAGCAGCTCAGGATGCTTGTCCAGCGCGCGAAACAGATTGATGACGGCTGGCAATGGTCGTGCTTCGCCACGCTCGTAGCGGCTGAATGCATTGTGCCCACCGCCCGTCAACTCGGCGGCGGCCTTCTGCGTCAGACCTAGCCGGAGACGGATGGCGCGCAGGGTAGCAGCGTCCTCGGCGGCCACAGCATCCGCAAGTGCTTCCAGCGTCGCACTGTATCGCTGCCCTTCACCAGGATCGAACTCCACTTCGCCGCACACCGGGCAATGCCAACCCAGTACGCCCTTGACGGTCGTCTGCCGATTCTTGACTTGCACTCTCAGGTCGCGGCGTTTATGGACAAGCTTCGTGCCATCGTCGCACTGCAAACAGTAATGGTGGGTCATGGCTGCAACTCCTTGAATGAAATCACGATGCTGCCATCGGTGCGCAAGGTGAACTTGACGTAGGCCATGCAGGCATCCGTGGGACAGTGGTACACGTCTTGTCATACGGTGTGATCTGCATAGGTGGTCATCGACTTGTAGAAATGTTTTTGGGTCAGCGCCTGAATGGCCGCCATCGCCTGAGCTGGCCTCAAACCCATCTGCGAGACACCATCTAACGCAATCCGCGTGAAACAGTCGATACCACGGATCGCCACCTCGGCTTGAATGTCACTCAGCTTATGGTGAGGCGTCCGCTTCTCCATGTGTCTATTATACCCTTAGAGGGTAGTTTGTCAAATTTCCCGCATACGTGTGGCGGAGTCGGCCACCGGCTGACTATGTCTCTCGCACCTGCAAGGGATTGAACGACCTGGTGAACGAAGCCGCGAGCGCGGTCAGCGTTTACTCCCTGTGCGTAGGGAGTGGAGACACTCACGCTGTTTGACGACCGGCCATGGTGCAAGCCTTGCGCTCGATCTATCTGCTGGACTCGGAGGACGTCACAGCGGGCGAGGAAGCGCTCACCTGCACTCCGCAGCAACGCGAGGAACCGGCCAAGAAGGTACCAGCAGCAGCGGCCACGATTTATCGATACTGGCAACCGTACCGGAGGACAGGTGCGACACCGGCGGTTTTAGCGCCAATTGCCAGGTCGCATCCGAAGGTCGGCCGGAATGACCCGTGTCCGTGCGGCGGCGGCAAGAAATTCAAGAACTGCTGCGGCGCGCCTGCGACTTTACATTGATTCGACGCGCGCCAAGCGTCTGCCAGTGGCGCCCACCACGTACGCGGCGTCCGCTGATGACAAGGAGCGCCGGACACGGGTCGGTCGGTGCGGCGTAGTCGCCGTTCGACCTGTTGTCGTCGTTCGTGATCGGCCGCTTTGTGGCGGCCCGGTTGCGATGGTGACTGACCGCAGTGGGCCGTTTCGCGACCAGTAGTCGGAGTGCGGTGCCTGTACGACCGCGACAGATCGGCCCGATACGCGTTCCTGGGCAGGACCCGCGCGGTGAATTCCAAAGTGGCGCGCTCCCGCCGGACGGAAAGCGGTCTGGCGCCGGTGGCGAATCGCTGGTACCGCGACAATCGGCAAGCGCTGTTTTTCGACGAATTGCAGAGACGTTGTAATCGGGTGCCATCACGCCTCGGCGCCCGCGTACGGCGTGGCGGCCCGTCCTGAAGCGTTACGCCGCATCCTGCAGACGCTGTACCTTCGGCCGCTGCCGGTGCGCGGCCTGCGCCAACTCGTAATTGGCCTGCAGCGTCATCCAGAACCGGGCTGTGCTGACGCCCGCCTGCTCCAACCGAAGCGCCAAGTCCGGGCTGATCCCGGCCCGGCCATTGATGACTCGCGATAGGGTCGTTCGCGACACGCCGAGCCGCTGCGCGGCGTCGGTGACTTCGATGCCAAGGGGCACCAACACATCTTCGCGCAGCAGTGCGCCGGGATGCGGAGGATTCTTCATCATGATGGTGACCTCATTCAATGGTAGTCCTGACAATCGACCAATTCGACGTCAGCGCCGACGAACCGGAATGTGACGCGCCAGTTGCCATTCACCCACACCGACCAGTGGCCTTTGAGTGTGCCCTTCAAGGGATGCAGTTTGAAGCCGGGCTGGTTCA
>JBOHYT010000166.1:0-14948 GCA_050738055.1 Rhodanobacteraceae bacterium | reverse complement strand
GCGATTCGATCACCGTCGCGCCGGCGCTGACCCTCACCGACAAGGAATACCAGCGCCTGCGCGACGCGTCGATCGCGGTGTTGCGCAAGATCGGCGTGGATACCGGCGGCAGCAACGTGCAGTTCGGGGTGAATCCGGCCGACGGGCGCGTGGTGGTGATCGAAATGAATCCACGCGTGTCGCGCTCGTCGGCGCTCGCGTCCAAGGCCACCGGCTTCCCGATCGCGAAAGTCGCCGCCACGCTCGCGGTCGGCTATACGCTCGACGAACTCAGGAACGAGATCACCGGTGGCAAGACGCCGGCGTCGTTCGAACCGGCGCTCGACTACATCGTCACGAAGATCCCGCGTTTCGCATTCGAGAAATTCCCGGCCGCCGATCCGCACCTGACCACCCAGATGAAATCGGTGGGCGAGGTGATGGCCATCGGCCGCACGTTCTCCGAATCCCTGCAGAAGGCGCTGCGTGGTCTCGAAACCGGTCGCGACGGCCTGAACCCGGGCGGCATCGACTGGCACACGCCCGAGGGGATGGAGTTGCTGAAACGCGAGTTGCGGCAACCGGGGCCGGAACGGGTCTTGCACGTGGGTGATGCCTTCCGCGCCGGGCTGTCGCTGGAGGACGTCCATCAGTTGTCGAAGATCGATCCGTGGTTCCTCGCGACGATCGAGGACATCGTCGCGGCGGAAGCCGACGTGCGCGCGGGCGGCATGCGTGCATTGGACGCGGCGCGCATGCGCGAATTGAAGCGCCTCGGGTTTTCCGATTCGCGGCTGGCGACGCTGTTGCAGTCCGACGAACGCTCGGTGCGACACCTGCGGCATACGCTGGGCGTGCGCCCGGTCTACAAGCGCGTCGATTCCTGCGCGGCGGAGTTCGCGACCACCACGGCATACATGTACTCGACCTACGAGGAAGAGTGCGAATCGAACCCGTCCGACCGCAAGAAGATCATGGTGCTGGGTGGCGGTCCGAACCGGATCGGGCAGGGCATCGAATTCGACTACTGCTGCGTGCACGCGGCGCTCGCGATGCGCGAGGACGGTTTCGAGACCATCATGGTCAACTGCAATCCTGAAACCGTCTCGACCGATTACGACACCTCCGACCGGCTGTACTTCGAGCCGGTCACGCTGGAAGACGTGCTCGAGATCGTCGACAAGGAAAAGCCGACCGGCGTGATCGTGCAATACGGCGGACAGACCCCGCTGAAGCTGGCGCGCGCGCTGGAAGCTGCGGGCGTGCCGATCATCGGAACCTCGTCGGATTCGATCGACCTCGCCGAGGACCGCGAGCGTTTCCGGAAGCTGATCGACAAGCTGGGCCTGAAGCAGCCGCCCAATCGGATTGCGCGCACGGCCGAAGAGGCGATGGTGCTCGCGCGCGAACTGGGTTACCCGTTGATCGTGCGGCCGAGCTACGTGCTCGGCGGCCGCGCGATGGAAGTGGTGCACGCCGACGAAGACCTTGCGCGTTACATCCGCGACGCGGTACGGGTGTCGGAATCCTCGCCGGTGCTGCTCGATCGCTTCCTCGACAATGCGGTCGAGGTGGACGTGGACGCGATCGCCGATGCCGACGGCGCGGTGCTGATCGGCGGAATCATGCAGCACATCGAGGAGGCCGGCGTCCATTCGGGCGATTCTTCGTGCTCGTTGCCGGCGTACTCGCTCACCACCGCGGTCCAGGACGAACTGCGACGGCAGGTTGCGCTGCTGGCGCGCGAGCTCGGCGTGGTGGGCCTGATGAATACCCAGTTCGCAATCCGGGGCGAGGACGTGTACATCCTCGAAGTGAACCCACGCGCCTCGCGCACCGTGCCATTCGTGTCCAAGGCTACGGGCCGGCCGCTGGCCAAGATCGCGGCGCGCTGCATGGCCGGCGACACCTTGGCCAAACAGGGGGTCACGCACGAACGCGTGCCGCACTACTGGTCGGTGAAGGAAGCGATTTTCCCGTTCCTGAAGTTCCAGAACGTCGATCCGATCCTCGGACCCGAGATGCGTTCGACCGGCGAGGTGATGGGCGTCGGGCGCAGCTTCGGCGAAGCATTCGCGCGCGGGCACGAGGCCGCACACATCGCGGCGCCGCCGCCCGGCAGCCGGGTGTTTCTGTCCGTGCGCGATGCCGACAAGCCGAGACTGCTGGACGTCGCGCGCGACCTGAAGCGGCGCGGCTTTTCGCTGATCGCGACTGGCGGCACCGCGGTGTTCCTGCGCGAACACGGGATCGAGTGCGAGCGCATCAACAAGGTGCTGGAAGGCCGCCCGCACATCGTCGACGCGATCAAGAACGGCGAGATTTCCTACATCGTCAACACCACCGAAGGGCGGCAGGCGATCGCCGACTCGTTCTCGATCCGCCGCTCCGCGCTCCAACAGCACGTCACCTATTCGACCACCGTCGCGGGTGCCGCCGCGCTCCTGCATTCGCTGGATTTTCGCGACCGCGGCGGCGTGATCAGCCTGCAGGAACTGCACGCCGAACTGGACCAGCGCGACGCGCCCGGGTCCAGGGAAAACGTCGCCGCAACGTGACACGCGGCGGCAACGACCACCCCTTCATCCTCGCCTGTCCGGTCCGCGCGACCGGCAGGCACGCAGCCCCAAGGAGTCCCGCACATGCAGCGAGCCCCCATGACCAAAGCCGGTTCCGAACGCCTGCGGACGGAACTGGAACGCCTGAAATCCATCGACCGCCCGAAGATCATCGCCGCGATCGCCGAAGCGCGCGCGCACGGTGACTTGAGCGAGAATGCCGAGTACCACGCGGCACGCGAGCAGCAGAGTTTTGTCGAAGGGCGCATCCACGCCATCGAGGCGGCGCTCTCGACCGCGCAGATTATCGACCCGACGACCCTGAATCCCGGCGAAAAAGTTGTGTTCGGCGCGGTGGTAGACCTCGAGGACGCCGACAACGGTGAAGCGGTTACCTACCAGATCGTCGGTGACATCGAGGCCGACATCAAGCAGGGCCTGATCGCGGTGTCCTCGCCGATCGCGCGCGCGATGATCGGCAAGAACGAGGGCGACAGTTTCGCATTCGACGCGCCGGCCGGCGAGCGGAACTACGAAATCACCGGCGTAAGGTACGCGTGATCGCGTTTCGCGCCTTTGCGCTACGCCGCGGTGGGCGCCTGCTGCTCGATGGCGTCGACGCGGTGCTGCACGACGGCTGGAAGATCGGCGTCGCCGGCCGCAACGGGTCGGGGAAATCCAGCCTGTTCGCCGCGATCCTCGGCGAAGTCGAAGCCGATGCCGGCAGCCTCGACGTGCCCGCGGGTTTGCGGATCGCGTCGGTCGCGCAGGAAACTCCGGCGCTGCCCGATGCCGCGATCGATTACGTGTTGGGCGGCGACACGGAACTTGCCGCGGCGCTGGCGAGCGAGGCGGCCGCGCAAGCTTCGGGCGATCATGCACTCGCCGCAGTGGCCCACCAACGGATCGACGCGATCGGTGGCTACGACGGTCGCGCACGCGCCGGACGCCTGCTGCACGGGCTCGGGTTCCAACCGGATGACCACGACAAACCGGTTGCGGCTTTCAGCGGCGGCTGGCGTGGGCGCCTGAATCTCGCGCGTGCATTGATGGCACCATCCGACCTGCTGCTGCTGGACGAGCCGACCAACCATCTCGATCTCGATGCGGTGCTGTGGCTGGAACAATGGTTGCGCCGCTATCCGCACACGCTGATGGTGATTTCGCACGACCGCGAATTCCTGGATGGCACGGTCGATCATGTGTTGCACCTGGAGCAGGGCGGCGCGCGCCCCTATGCCGGCAACTATTCCGATTTCGAACGACAGCGGGCGGAGCGCTTGCACCAGCAGCAGGCCGCCCACGTGAAGGAGCAGGCCGAACGCGCGCATTTGCAATCCTTCATCGACCGGTTCCGCGCCAAGGCGACCAAGGCGCGCCAGGCGCAGTCGCGCATCAAGCGGCTGCAGAAACTCGCCGGGACCGAAGCGGTGCGGATCGAGCGCGCGTTCGAGTTCTGCTTTCCCGAACCCGAGCGCCTGCCGCAGTCGATGCTGAAGCTGGAGCATGTGGATGCGGGGTATGTTGCTGCCAGAGGCGGGACCGGGGACCATGGACGGGGGACCCGGCAGTTGCCGGCCGACAATCGTGATACGGGACTCAGGATCCTGTCAGATGTTCGCTTCGGCTTGCAGGAAGGCGAGCTGGTCTCCTTCCGCCTCAGGGGGAAGGCTGGGATGGGGGTGGGTCCGAATGCTGCGGGCGAGGAAACCCATCCCCACCCGGCGCTGCGCGCCGCCCGTCCCTCGAACGGGAGGGCAGAATGCGCCACCGTGTTGTCCGACGTTCGCTTCAGCGTGCAGGCCGGCGATCGCATCGGCCTGCTCGGCCCCAACGGGGCGGGCAAGTCCACCTTGGTGAAAACCCTTGTCGGTGAATTGCCATTGCTCGCGGGCGAACGCAGCGCCCACAAGGATCTCGCGATCGGCTACTTCGCCCAGCACACGGTCGAGAGCCTGCGCGCGGGCGAAACGCCGTTCGAACATTTGCGCGAACTCGCGCCCGACGCGGCTCCGCAGGCACTGCGCGACTGGTTGGGCAAGTGGCACTTCGCGGGCGATCGTGCGTTCGATCCGGTGGATGGATTTTCGGGCGGGGAACGCGCGCGACTGGCCTTGGCCTTGATTGCCTGGCGAAAACCCAACCTGCTGGTGCTGGACGAGCCGACCAACCACCTCGACCTCGACATGCGCGAGGCGCTGGCCGACGCACTGAACGACTACGCCGGCGCGCTGGTGCTGGTGGCGCACGATCGGCACCTGCTCGGGCTGGCGTGCGATTCGTTCTGGCGCGTGGCCGATGGCCGCGTCGAATCGTTCGATGGCGACCTCGACGATTATGCGCGCTGGATGCGCTCGCGCAGCGGTGAAGCAGGTGCAGCCGTCGCGGAATCCGCGAAGCCGTCCGCCGATCCAAAAGAGCGCCGCCGGGAAGCCGCGGCAGTACGCGAGCGTACGCGCTCGATGCGCAAGCATCTCGAGCGAATCGAAAAACGTATGGTGGCGATCGATGCAGAGCTGGCGGGGCTGCAGGAGCGTCTCGTCGATCCGGCGATCTACGAGGGGCCGACCGCGACGCTCGCCGGGATCGGTCGCGAGCAGAACGCCCTTCGCGATGAAAAGGCGGCGCTGGAAGCCGAATGGCTGGCGACGTTCGAAGCGTTGGAGGCTGCGGCGTGACGACCCTGCACGTGCTGATGCCGCCGATGAAACGGGCGGCCCCGCCTGACCTGCAGCACTGGCTCGCGCGAGGCGATCGGCTGGCGGACGTGCAGCATCCTCGCTCGGCCATGCTGCGCCGCTGGTTCCGTTTCACGGGGAACGACGTTCCGGCGGCGGCGCTGCGTCACCATCTGCATCACGACGACGCGGGCAGCGGAAGCTGGTTGTGCGCGGATCCCGCCTACGTGCGCAGCGAGCCGACCGGAGCCCGGTTGATGGCCTGCCCGCTATCTGATCTTTCGGACACGGAGGCGCACGACCTTTCGGCCGCACTGAAGCCGCTGTTCGGCGATGCCGGAATGCCGCTGACGCTGGATACCCCGTCGGCCTGGTGCCTGCGGCTGGGCGAAACGCCGAAGGTCGCCTTCACGAATCCGGAGGATGCGTTGGGAGCGGGTCTGCTGGATTGCCTGCCGCAAGGCGATGCGGGACGCCGCTGGCGGCACCTGTTCAACGAGGCACAGATCACGCTGCACGCGCATCCGGTCAATGCTTCACGGACCGCCGCAGCCAAGCTGCCCGTCAACGCGTTGTGGTTCTGGGGCGCCGGGACGCTGCCGGCGTCGGTGGAAACGGCCCTCACCACGGTTGCGACTTCGGACGAGGTGATTCGGGGACTCGCGAAAGCAGCAAGGATCCGGAGTGTGTCGCCGACGCCCGACGCGCTGGAAGGCTTGCGCGAGGAGGGCAATGTCCTGCTCGATCTCGGCGCGCAGCAATGGAATGAGGACTCTTCGTCACGCTGGCTCGCGTATTTCCGGAGCGCGCTGCGCAGCCGGCGTTTCGATGCCATCGAGCTTGCATTCGCGAGCGGCGAATGCTTCCGGGTGCGGCGCGCACATCGCCTGCGCTTCTGGCGGCGCGGATGAACTTCCTTCTCATCTCGAAAACGTTTTTTGACGGGGCCGTAGGGCGGAACCCGCGAAGCGGTTTCCGCCGGATTCGCCGTTGGCGGAAGCGGCTGCGCCGATTCCGCCCTACCAAACTCAAAACGTTTTTTGCCACGGATTTGCACGGATGCACACGGATGAAAGCTTTCGATCCGTGTGATCCGTGTCGATCCGTGGTAAACGTTTTCTGATTTGCAACAACGATCCGTGGGATTTGTTTGTTGAGGGATCTCGCGAAGGAAGGGGCGCCCGGCCATACCGTGAACATCGTTCGACGAAAGTTGACCATCAGTCCGCACGGTTGGCCGGCTAGCGTGCATCCGGTCCTGCAACGCGTGTATGCCGCCCGCGGTGTCGCGTGTCCGGGCCAGACCGGTCACCGTCTGGACGGTCTGCTGCCGCCGCACGGATTGGGCGGCCTCGACCGTGCGTTGGAATTGCTCACTGACGCCATGGTGAACGAGCGATCCATCCTGATCGCGGGAGACTACGACTGCGACGGAGCGACCGGCTGCGCGGTCGCGGTGCGCGGCCTCAAGCTGCTGGGCGCACGCAACGTCGGTTACGTAGTGCCCGATCGCGCGATTCATGGTTACGGGTTGACCGCGGCGCTGGTCGAAAGTCTGCGATCCGCGCCTGACCTGATCGTCACCGTGGACAACGGCGTCGCCTCGCTCGCGGGCGTGGCGGCCGCGAGGGCGCGTGGCTGCCGGGTCATCGTCACCGACCACCATCTTCCCGGACCGGCATTGCCGGACGCCGACGCGATCGTGGATCCGAACCTCGTGGGCGACGGTTTCGCCAGCAAAAACCTGTGCGGCGTCGGCGTGATGTTTTACGTGCTGCTGGCATTGCGCGCAAGGATGCGCGACGACGGCGCGTTCGGCGAGCGGCCTGTTCCCGACCTTCGCCCATTGCTCGATCTGGTCGCGCTCGGTACGGTCGCCGACCTGGTGCCGCTGGATGCCAACAACCGCGCGCTGGTGGAAGGCGGCTTGCGGCGGATCCGCACCGGCGCCGCGTGCGCGGGCATCGCCGCGTTGTTCGCGGTTTCCGGCCGCGACATGCGCAACGCGACCGCCGCCGACCTCGGCTTCGCGATCGGGCCGCGGATCAACGCGGCCGGGCGGCTGGAAGACATGACGATCGGCGTCGAATGCCTGCTCGCCGATGACCCATCGCGCGCGCGCGAACTCGCGATGGTGCTGCACGACATCAACCGGCATCGGCGCGATCTGCAGGCGTCGATGGTCGAGGAGGCGAGCCGCAAGCTGGAAAACCTGGAGGTTGGCGATGCGTTCGGCGTTTCTATGTTCGATCCGACATGGCACCACGGCGTCGTTGGCCTGGTCGCGGCGAAGGTGAAGGAGCGCCTGCACCGCCCGGTGGTGGCGTTTGCGCCCGCGGGCGATGGTTCGGATATGTTGCGCGGATCGGCGCGTTCCGTACCTGCTTTCCATATACGCGATGCGCTGGCGGAAGTCGACGCGCGTTGCCCGGGGCTGGTCGACCGCTTCGGCGGACACGCGATGGCGGCCGGCCTGGGCTTGCGGTTGTCGAACTACGCGCGTTTCGCCGAGCTGTTCGATGCGGTGGTACGCGAGCGGATCGCGCCCGAATGCCTGCAGGCCGTGCTGGCCAGCGACGGAGAGCTTTCATCGGGCGATTTCGGGCTCGAACTGGCCCGGCAATTGCGGATGGCCGGCCCCTGGGGACAGGGCTTTCCCGCGCCACTGTTCGACAACGTGTTCGAATGCGTCGAGTGCAAGCCGATGGGCGCGGATGGCGTGCATCGACGGTTGCGCTTGCACGATTCGCGCGATGGGCGGGTGCACGACGCGGTGATGTTCCAGGCTGACGGTGAAGTTCCGGTCGGCGCGCCGCTTCGGATCGCCTACGAGCTCGTGGTCAACGACTGGCAGGGCCGCGAATCGCTGCGGTTATTGGTGCGGCATTGCGAACCGTTCATCGGGTAGGGCGGGTCTTGACCCGCCATGACGGGTGCTTTCAACGGCGGATCAAGGCTCCCAAACGGCGGGAGCCCTCCAAGCGGCGGGAGCCATCCAAACGGCGGGAGCCCTCCAAACGGCGGGTCAAGACCCGCCCTACGCAGCGGCGAATCCGCCGATTGATCGGCAAAGGAAAGGCCCGGCAAACCGGGCCTCTCCTTGATGGCACCATTGCGATTGGGTTCCTGCCGAAACCCGCTTGTCTCTATTGTTTGTGGGCGACGGAGGTCATGGAACGCTTCATGCGCATGTTGTGGCTGACCGTTTTCATGGTCTGCCCGTTCGCCGCCACGGTCATCGTGTTTGTGCTTGTCACCTTTCCGTCGCGGGAAAACGTTTCACGCAAGCTGCGCTTGCCCAATCGCTTCACCGACACCGTGGTTCCGGTAATCCCCGATCCATCCGTGTACGGTACGGCTTTGCCGTTGATTTTGGCGGTATAGGAATCACCGGTCGGATCGCTGAAGCTCACCGTGTCACCATCGACTTTGTAACTGGCTGTCAGTGCGCTCGCGGAGATGTCGCCATAGTGCTCGAACTGCCATGTGCCCGCGACCGCGTTCGACCCCGGCGCACCCTTGGCTATCCGCTTCACCATGAGCTTCCCGGTCACCGGACTGGCTCCACTGTCGTTGGTGAATTCGTAGGTTGCGGTCTTGCCGTCGGCCGCCACGGTGATCGTCCAGGTCGAGACCACCTTGCCATCCTTCTTGTCGGTTTCCTGGATGCTGTGGTCGTTCAGAACCTTGATCGCGACCGTATCGAAACCCGGGTGTCCGGTGACCGCGTGATCCTCACCGTCGGCCTTGACCTTGATGGGCGGGACGCTGTTGCTTTCGTACATGCCGTCTTTCAGGTGTATGACAGCCGGTGTGCCGGTTCCTTTCATCGAATTCACATCGGTTTTCCAGGTTCCGTTGAATGCGCTTTGCGCAAACGCGCACGCAGGAACCAGCAGCGCGAGCGCGAAGCCCGCGACGATAAGCCGTTTCATGATTGCCTCCTGGTTGGGACCCGGGGTTGTTGCCACGGCGCCTTGGCCCTGGAACGCCGCGGGCTGAAGGTGCACGTCTGCAGGTTACGTGTGTGTAAAGGCCGCGTTGCGAGTACGTGACGGCGCGTGGGTGGGCAGATCCGGCTAACGCTTGCGCGCCAGCGTCAACCCATCGCCGATCGGCAACATCGCCATGTCGATGCGGTTGTCATGGTGCAGTTTGTCATTCAGTGCCTGCAGCGCGCGGGTGTCGTCGTCATGTGCCGGCTTGGCGACCTCGCCGCCCCACAGCGTGTTGTCGAAGGCGATCAAGCCACCCGTGCGAACCAGTTGCAGGCAGCGTTCGTAATAGGCGTCGTAGCCCGCCTTGTCGGCGTCGATGAAGGCGAAGTCGTATTTGCCGGCATCGCCGTCCTGGATGCGCGCATCCAGCGTCTGCGCGGCGGGAGCGATCACCAGCTCGATCTTGTCGGCGACACCAGCGCGTTGCCAGTACGGCCTGCCGATGGACGTGTATTCCTCGCTGATGTCGCAGGCGAGGATCTTGCCGTCGCCCGGCAGCGCCAGCGCGACGGTGAGCGCACTGTAGCCGGTGAAAGTGCCGATCTCGATGGTGCGGCTCGCGCCGGTCAGCTTGATCAGCAATTGCATGAACTGGCCTTGTTCGGGCGAAATCTGCATGCCTCCCTGCGGATGCGACCGGGTGGCCTTGCGGAGCGCGGTCTGTTCGGGATGCTCGCGCAGACTGTGCGCCAGCAGATAGTCGTACAAGGTGTCGTTGAGGTCGATCGTGCGGCGTGACATGGGCTTTCCTCGGTGATGGATGGCTCAATGTTCCCACTTTTCGGCCGACAGGGCTCGCACGGCACTTGCGCGTGCCCACGGAATCTGGAAGAGTCGCGCCATGTCAACGTTGATCGCCAAGCCAAATCGCGCCGCCGCGTTGAATGCGCGGGGCTTGGTGCCGGTTGTCGACAACAATCGCGCGAACCATAACGCCAACCGTTGGCGGGTCCGCGCGTAGCTGCAAGAATCATCACCAGACACGCGACCGAGGCCCGCCCAGTGCGGGCTTTTTGTTTACAAGGAACCACGATCATGTGTGCGATTTTCGGAATGTTCGATCTGCAGCCGGGCGACGATCTGGCCGCCTTGCGCCGGCAGGCGCTGGAGTGCTCACGCCGCCAGCGCCATCGCGGCCCGGACTGGAGCGGAGTGTTCGCCGACGGCAACGTGATCCTGGTGCACGAGCGTCTCGCCATCGTCGATCCGGCCTCGGGCGCGCAACCGCTGCGCTCGCGCGACGGGGCGCTGGCGCTCGCGGTGAACGGCGAGATCTACAACCACCGCGAGTTGCGCGCGGCCGGCGATTACGACTACACCACCGGCTCGGATTGCGAGGTCATCAATGCGTTGTATCGAAGTGGCGGTGCCGTTGATTTCATCGAGAATGGCGTGAACCGGCTCAACGGCATCTTCGCGTTCGCGTTGTGGGATGCCGCGGCGCACTGCTACCTGATTGCCCGCGATCCGATCGGTGTGTGCCCGTTGTACTGGGGGCACGACGCGCAGGGCAGGCTGTGTGTGGCCTCGGAGATGAAGGCGCTGGTCGGCGTGTGCGCAGACGTGGCAGTGTTTCCGCCAGGACATATCTACGACAGCGCCAGCGGCGTCCTGCGCTGTTACTACGATAAACCCTGGCGCGACTACGCGACGACACAAGGCCGCGCACCGGTGCCGTGCGAGCTGCGCCGCGCGTTCGAGGGGGCTGTGCATCGCCAGTTGATGACCGACGTGCCCTACGGTGTGCTGCTGTCGGGCGGACTTGATTCCTCGCTGGTCGCGGCTTGCGCTGCGAAGTTCGCGCGCGAACGCATCGAGGACAATGACAGGAGCGAGGCGTGGTGGCCGCGCCTGCATTCGTTTGCGATCGGTCTCGAGGGCTCCCCGGATCTCGCAGCCGCGGAAATTGCCGCGACGGCGCTTGGCACCGTGCACCACGGATTCGTGTACGGCTTCGAAGAAGGGTGGGATGCACTGCCTGAGGTGATCCGCCACCTCGAAACCTACGACGTCACCACCATACGCGCGGCCACGCCGATGTACCTGCTGGCGCGGCGGATCAAGGCGATGGGAGTGAAGATGGTGCTCTCGGGCGAAGGCTCGGACGAACTGTTCGGTGGTTATCTGTATTTCCACAAGGCACCGTCGGCCGAGGCGTTCCACGAGGAAACCGTGCGCAAGCTGGATGCGCTGCACACCTACGACTGCCTGCGGGCCAACAAGGCGATGATGGCATGGGGTGTGGAGGCGCGCGTGCCGTTCCTCGATCTCGAATTCATCGACGTCGCGATGGGCATGGACGCCGCGCACAAGATGACCGGACCGGATCGCATCGAAAAGGCGGTGCTGCGCGAGGCGTTCGAAGGCGCCCTGCCGAAGGAAATCCTGTGGCGGCAGAAGGAGCAGTTCAGCGATGGCGTCGGATACGGCTGGATCGACGGCTTGAAGGAAAACGCGGAAGCGATGGTGGGCGACCGCGAATTCGCGGCGGCGGCTTCGCGCTTCCCGTTCAATACGCCGGCGACCAAGGAAGCATATTTCTATCGCTGCATCTTCGAGCAGTTCTATCCGGGCGAGGCGTGCGCCGCGACCGTGCCGGGTGGAAAATCGATTGCGTGTTCATCGCCGGCTGCGCTGGCGTGGGATCCGGCGTTCGCCAGCATGGCCGATCCGTCAGGCAGGGCGGTACGTGGCGTGCATGCGCAGGCGCTGGCGTGAACGCAACCGCCCGCGAAGCAACGCCGCCCCGCGGGAGCGGTCCTGAAACCGCGTGCGCCGCGGTCGATTTGTCCTGCAAACGCACCATGGACCTGCATTCACGGCGGCATTACGTGCAGCACGCTAGATTCCGGCACTTTCAAGCGAGGGTGTGACGATGAGCGCGAGATTTGGGAACGCTGCGGGCGGGTGCATGATGCTGGTGGCGCTGGTGGTCGCCGGCGCCGGTTTCGCGGCGGAGAGCGCGGGTCCGATCGCGCAGGGCGACACCGTGGCCATGCTCAAGGAAGCCGTGGCGGGCTCGTGGCGCTCGCAGGCCAACAAGGCGCGCGACAAGTACCGGCACCCGATCCAGACGCTGGAGTTCTTCGGGATCAAGCCCGACATGACCGTAGTGGAACTCGCGCCAGGCGGCGGCTGGTACACCGAAATCCTCGCGCCGTTCCTGTACGCGCACGGGCATCTGATCGAGGCGGCTTCGCCACCGCACGGCAGCGGTCCCAGCAAGTTCGAGCGGAAATTGAAGGCCGATCCGGCGGTCTTTGGGCACATCGAGAAGGTGATCCCGTTCGCGCCGCCCGCGCAGGTGAACCTCGGTCCCGACAACTCCGCGGACATGGTGCTGACCTTCCGCAACCTGCATGACTGGATGAACAACAGTCCGGAGACGCTGGACAAGGTATTCAAGGCGGCATATGCCGTGTTGAAGCCGGGCGGCGTGTTCGGCGTTACCGAGCACCGCGCCAAACCGTTTGCCGATGCGGTGGAAAGCTCGAAGAAACTGCACCGGCTGCCGGAGGACTACGTGATCGAACTGGGTCTCAAGACCGGATTCCGGCTGGCCGGTGTCTCGGAAATCAATCGCAACCCGAAGGATCCCGAAGACATCAACGTGCACAGTCTGCCGCCCGATCTCGACTGGGGCGATACCGCAGCGCAGAAGAAAGAATACGAGAAGATCGGGGAATCCGACCGGATGACCCTGAAATTCGTCAAGCCGTGATGGGAGCATGGCCGCGCGGCATCCCAAGGACAAGGAGAACACAAGATGAGCAAACAGCATCCCGCCATCGCGGTACTGGTAGGCAGCCTGCGCAAGGACTCGTTCAACAAGCAACTGGCGCATGCACTGGAAAAGATCGCGGGCGACCGCGCGGAATTCCGCTACATCCGGATCGATGACCTGCCGCTCTACAACCAGGATTTCGACAAGGATTACCCCGCGCTGTGCGAGGCCCGCAAGGAGGAAATCCGCGCGACCGATGCGATCCTCTTCGTGACTCCCGAGTACAACCGTTCGATCCCCGGCGTGCTCAAGAACGCGATCGACGTCTGCTCGCGCCCGTACGGCACCAACGCCTTCGATGGCAAGCCCGGAGCGGTGATCGGCACGTCGGCCGGCGCAATGTCCACCGCGCTGGCGCAGCAGCACCTGCGCAATGTCTGCGTGTTCCTCGACATTTACCTCATGGCGCAGCCCGAGACCTTCGTCCGTTACAAGGATGGACTGTTTGCGGGTGACGGCTCCGTCGCCGACGAGAGCGTCCGCAAGTTCCTCGCGGGCTTCGTCGACAAGTATCTCGCTTGGGTGGGCCGGTTCGCATAGCCGTGCGTTGCGCATGCGGGCACTTGGTTCGCGTCGAGTGATCAGGTGGGCCGGCGCAAGGCCGAAGGCCGGAGGCGGCAGTTCAGGGACCGGCAGGGATGCCGGCTCCGTCGCTGCGCTCCTTGAGCCGGCCTACGCAACTGGCGTTCGCGAAGAAACAGGAACTTACGGGATTCTCGTGAGTTCTCAAAAACGCTTTTTTGCCACGGATTTGCACGGATGGACACGGATAAAAGCTTTCGATCCGTGAGATCCGTGTCGATCCGTGGTAAAAGTTTTCTGGTTTGCAACAAGCACGTACGGGATTTGTTTCTTGTTGTTTTGTTGTTTTGCAAGGTGCGGGCAAGCCGCGGCTTTGCTACCATTCGCGTCTTTTCGCGGCCAGCCAACCCATGATCGAAGCCAACCCGATCCGCGCCCACATCGAGGACCTTCGCGAGCGCGTGGCATCGCTCAGGGGGTATCTTTGACTACCCGGCCAGGCGCGAGCGACTCGAAGAAGTAACCCGCGAACTCGAGAATCCGAACGTCTGGGACGATCCGCAGCGCGCGCAGGACCTCGGTCGCGAACGCGCGCGGCTGGCCGAGTTCGTGGAAGGGCTCGACCGCATCACGCACGGCCTCGACGATGCCGGCGAATTGCTGGAGTTGTCGGCCGTCGAGGATGACGATGCCTCCGTGCACGCCGTCGCCCACGACGTCGATACGCTGGCAAGGCACGTCGCCAAGCTCGAGTTCCACCGGATGTTCTCAGGCGAAATGGATCCCGCCAACGCGTTCGTCGACATCCAGGCGGGGGCGGGCGGCACCGAGGCCCAGGACTGGGCCGAGATGCTGCTGCGCATGTACCTGCGCTGGGCCGAGGACCGCGGCTGGCAGACCGAATTGCTGGAAGCGAGCGACGGTGAAGTCGCCGGCATCAAGTCCGCGACGTTCCGCGTCTCGGGCGACCATGCCTACGGCTGGCTGAAGACCGAGATCGGTGTGCATCGCCTGGTGCGCAAGTCGCCGTTCGATTCCGACAACCGCCGGCATACCAGCTTCGCGTCGGTGTTCGTGTCGCCGGAAGTCGACGACGACATCGACATCGAAATCAATCCGGCGGATTTGAAGACCGACGTGTACCGTTCCTCGGGCGCCGGTGGCCAGCACGTCAACAAGACCGAGTCGGCGGTGCGCATCACCCATGTGCCATCCGGCATCGTGGTGGCCTGCCAGACCGAGCGTTCGCAGCACGCCAACCGCGATCGCGCGATGAAGATGCTGCGCGCCAAGCTCTACGAGGCCGAGATGCAAAAGCGCAACGCCGAGAAGGCCGCGGTCGAGGCCACCAAGTCCGACGTCGGCTGGGGCAACCAGATCAGGAACTACGTGCTCGACCAGTCGCGCATCAAGGATCTCCGCACCGGCG
>JBOHYT010000165.1:0-5863 GCA_050738055.1 Rhodanobacteraceae bacterium | reverse complement strand
CTCCTGCGCCGCCTTCTCCATCCCGATCTGTTTTCCCTTGTAGAGAAACGAGTCGTTGCTGGATACGACGCCGAGTGCCGACACCTTGCTCAAGTCGGTAATGATGTCCTCGGTGATGCCGTCGCTGAAATACTCCTGCTCCGGGTCGCCGCTCATGTTGACGAACGGCAGCACGCAGATTGAGAAGCGCGGGGCCGGCTTCGGCTTCGTCGGCGGCTCGGCCGCATGCACGCTGGCGGCCTGCGTCGCCCGCGTGCGGGCAATCATGTTGTCCAGTGCACGCAGGAACTCCTGCGCCTGCGCGCTCGCCGGATCCTCGCCCCAGCCATCGAGGTCGGTGGTGTGGATCGCACGCACGTCCACCGGCAGGCGCGCCTGATCGAAGCGTACCGGGACCAGGATGTTGCGGTCGGCCGCGTCGCGCGCTTCTCCGCGCACCCAGCGTGACGCGACGGAGGTCGGCGTCCACACCACCAGCACCGCACCGGCGGCCTCGAGCTCCGCGTCGATCTCGTCGTCGAACTCCTGGCCCGGGCTGATGGCCGGATCCCACCACACCGACCAGCCCTTGGCCTCGATGGCCGCGACCAGCGGCGCGACGCGCGACTTGTCGGCGCGGGCGTAGGAAATGAAAACGTCTGCCATGCCGGTCAACCCTCACGGGTGGGGCGCTGGAGCCCTTGAATTTCAAGCATACCGCAGTGGCGTGGCGGCCGATAGCGAAGAGCCACGGAGCAGCTCATTCAGGATGGCTTCGGCGCTTGGAATTCGCTGCGGGTGCGGGGCCGCTGAAATGGCCGGTGCTGCACCATGCAGACTCCGCCTCTCACCCCAGCCCCGGCCCCGACGGTGAAGCTGTTCGAGGAGAGGGAGTCGAGTGGATCCTGTGCATCCGGATACGCCAGTAGGGCGGGTGGGCGCCAGGGCGCGGACCCGACACAGGATCGCAGCCCAGCGGAAACGTCGCTTGGCGGCCATCACTCCACGCCCAAGCGGACGCACGGTGCGGCTCCCCGAGCCCACGTACCACCCCCGCCTGGCTACCGCGGATTCCATGATTTGTTCTATGCTGCGCCGGTCATGGACCCGCACACAGCCAGCGTCATTGCACCCGCCGAAGCCACATCCGCGAGCCTGCACACCACGCGCGTGCTGTCGCTGGATGCGGGCGGCCGCATCCTCGACTGGATCAGTTGGCAGGACGCGGCGTGTCTGTACGTGCGTGATGCGGTCGCCTGGACGCTTGGCGATCCGTGCCTCGTGATCCACGGCGGCTACCGGCGTGACACCGGCGACCAGAGCATCCTGCTGTTGCACCCGATCGTCGCGAGCCGCGGGCACTGCCACAGCGGCGCGGTCGATCCGTCGCCCGCGCTCAGCAACCCCGCGCTGTTCGCCCGCGACCGCCACTTGTGCCTGTATTGCGGGCGGCACTGCGCGCGCGGCGAACTGACCCGCGACCACGTGCTGCCGCTGTCGCGCGGCGGACGCGACGTCTGGGAGAACGTGGTGTCCGCCTGCCTGGCGTGCAATCTCAAGAAGGGCGGCCGCACGCCGCAACAAGCCGGCATGCCGCTGCTGGCGATCCCGTACAAGCCGAGCTGGGTCGAACACCTGATCCTGTCCAACCGCAACATCCTCGCGGACCAGATGGAGTTCCTGGTGCACCACCTGCCGCGGAACCGCCGTCCGGCGGCGTGACGGCGACGTCGGCCCTGCGTTTGCAACCAGCCAGGCTGGCCGTCCGTCCGGCGCAATGCCGGCGAGCGCTTGGCTCGGGCCTCCGTGCCAGCTATGCTGCAGCGCAGCACCTGCTGTTATTGCACTCGAGATGACCCAGGAAGATCCGACCTCCAGAGAGCCGGGAGCGGATGGCGCGCGTCTCGGCGACACCGTGCCTCCCGATCGCGACAGCGTCAAGACCACCGGCAGTACCGATGCGCTGCCACTTGCTCCGGCACTGGGCGCGTCGCTGGACCAGGCCAGCATGCCGCGCAAGTCGACGCTGGTCACCAACCGGATCCTTTTGACCAGTGGGCTGTCCGTCCTGCTCGGCGCCGCCGCAGCGGGTGTCGCGCAGTTGCTGATGATGATGATCAACTACATCACCGACCTCTGCTTCTACGGCGGGCGGGCCAGCATCTTCGCGCCCGCACACCAGGCCGGCATCCACTCCAGCACCTTCGTCCTGCAACCGACGACCGCCTACATCGGCGCGTGGGTCATCGTGATGCCGGTAATCGGTGGTCTGATCGCAGGCATCATGGCGCGCTGGGGCTCGCGCGCGATCCAGGGCCACGGCATTCCCGAGGCGATGGAGCAAATCCTCGAGCACGAATCCAACATCCCGCCGCGCGTGACGTGGCTGAAACCGGTCTCGTCGGCCTTCGCGATCGGCACCGGCGGCCCGTTTGGCGCCGAGGGTCCGATCATCTCGACCGGCGGCGCGCTGGGTTCGTTGATCGGCCAGCTCCTCAGCGTCACCGCGCAGGAACGCAAGGTGCTGCTGGCCGCCGGTGCCGCGGCCGGCATGGCGGCGGTGTTCGGCGCACCCGTGGCGTCGGTGGCGATGGCCGTGGAATTGCTGCTGTTCGAATTGCGGCCACGCTCGCTGATCCCGGTCGCGCTCGCAACCGTGGTGGCAACCGGCGTCCGCTACCTGATCCTCGGCCCGGGCGCGGTGTTTGCGATGCCGAACGTCGCCGAACCCAGCGCCATTGGGCTCCTCACGTTCGTCCTGCTGGGCTTCGTGGTCGGCTACGCCAGCGTGTGGGTCACCCGCTCGGTCTACCTCGTGGAAGACATGTTCTCCAAACTTCCGGTGCACTGGATGTGGTGGCCAGCCATCGGCGCCGTCGCAGCCGGAGTCATCGGGTTCTTCGAGCCCGCGACGCTCGGCGTCGGATACGGCAACATCGACAAGCTCGTCCAGGACGGTTTCGCCGGAGCCGGGCTGGGCGCAGTGTTCGTCTTCGGGATACTGAAGTTCGTCTCGTGGGCGGTATCGCTGGGCAGCGGAACCTCGGGCGGTACGCTCGCGCCCTTGTTCATGATCGGTGGCTCGCTGGGCGCACTGATCGCGATGGGCCTCAACGCCCTCCTCCCGAGCCTGCACCTCAGCGTCGGCATCGCCGCGCTGGTCGGCATGGGTGCGATGTTCGCCGGCTCCTCGCGGGCGCTGCTGACGGCGGTGATCTTCTGCTTCGAAACCACGCGGCAACCCGCCACGTTCCTGCCGCTGCTGGGTGGCTGCGCCGCCGCCTATCTGATCTCGGCCATGACCATGCGCAGCACCATCATGACCGAGAAGATCGAGCGTCGCGGCATCCGCGTGCCGAGCGAATACGTCGCCGACGACATGGCGCAGGCGCTGGTCGGCAAGGCGTGCGCACGCGAGGTGCGCGCGCTCAAGACCTCCGACGAGCTGGGCGAAGTCCGGCGCTGGCTGAACTCCGGGCGCGAACGCGCCAAGCACCAGGGTTATCCGGTCCTGGACGACGCCGGCCGGGTACGCGGCGTGGTGACGCGACGCGATTTGCTCGACCCCGACCGGCCCGGAATTACCCGCATCGGCGACATGCTGACGCGCGGGCCGATCATCGTGTTCGAGGACCACACCCTGCGCGATGCGTCGGACCTGATGGTCACCGAAAATGTCGGTCGGCTGATTGTGGTCCGGCGCGACGATCCAAGCCGAATGGTCGGCATCCTGACCCGCAGCGACGTGATGGCTGCCAACAGCCGCCGCATCCACGAGATGCGCGACGCCACCCGCGAAATCCGCATCCGGCAGACCCTCAAGCGGCGCTTCGGCCGCGGGTAGGGCGGGGCTTGACCCGCGGTTGTCCGTAGGGCGGGTCTTGACCCGCCGTTGTCGGTAGGGCCGGTCTTGACCCGCCGTCATGCGCCGGGCGAGCCAATAAAACGGCGGGTCGAGAATCGGCGGGTCGAGACCCGCCCTACGGAAATGCGTCTTCGGAACAAAGATGGCCGATGCGTATTGCGCGACAATGGCACGATGATCGACGCCGTCCGCCATCCGCACCTCGCGCAAATCGATTCGCCGGCCGACCTGAAGCGCGTCCCGGAATCCGGGCTGGCGACGGTCGCCGATGAATTGCGCGCCTACCTGATCGAATCGGTCGCGAGCGTGGGCGGCCATTTCGGCGCGGGTCTGGGCGTCGTCGAACTCACGGTCGCCCTGCACTACCTCTACGACACGCCGCGCGACCGCATCGTGTGGGATGTCGGCCACCAGGGCTACCCGCACAAGATCCTCACCGGCCGCCGCGATGCGATCACCAGCATCAAGAAAAAGGGCGGCCTTGCGCCCTTCCTGCGCCGCGCCGAGAGCCGTTACGACACGTTCGGCGTCGGCCACGCATCCACGTCGATTTCCGCAGCGCTCGGGATGGCGATCGCACTTCGGCGGCGCGGCGACGACCGTCGCGTGGTCGCGGTGATCGGCGACGGCGCGCTGACCGGCGGGATGGCGTACGAGGCGCTGAACCACGCCGGCGGTCTCGGTGCCGATCTGCTGGTGGTCCTGAACGACAACGGCATGTCGATCAGCGAAAACGTCGGCGGACTCGACCGCACGTTGGGCCGGCTCCGTCGCGGAGAGACCGGTGAGTCCGGCCCGCACCCGGAAGCGCTGTTCGAGGAACTCGGGTTCGCCTATTCGGGACCGGTCGACGGCCACGACTTGCCGGCGTTGCTGCGCGCGCTGCGCGAGGCGAAGGACCGGCGCGGGCCGCGCTTGCTGCACGTTGTCACCACCAAGGGCAAGGGCTATGGCCCCGCCGAGCGTGCGCAAATCGAATACCACGCGGTCGGGCGGTTCGATCCATTGCACGGCGTTGCGCGCGGCGTCGGCGGGAGCGCGCGCACCTACAGCGAAGTGTTCGGTGACTGGCTGTGCGACATGGCCGCCGCCGATCCACGCCTGGTCGCGATCACCCCGGCGATGCGCGAGGGCTCCGGCATGCTGCGCTTCTCGCGCGAATTTCCCGATCGCTACTTCGACGTCGCGATCGCCGAACAGCACGCAGTGACGCTGGCCGCGGGGCTCGCCTGCGAAGGCGCGAAGCCGGTGGTCGCGATCTATTCGACGTTCCTGCAGCGCGCCCACGACCAGTTGATCCACGATGTCGCGTTGCAGAATCTCGATGTCACCTTCGCGATCGACCGCGCCGGCGTGGTCGGTCCGGACGGTCCGACCCACGCGGGCAGTTTCGACCTTTCGTACCTGCGCTGCGTCCCGAACCTGGTCGTGATGGCGCCTGCCGATGAAAACGAGTGCCGGCAGATGCTGACCACCGGGTTTCGCTTCGGTGGACCCGCCGCGATCCGCTATCCGCGCGGTGGCGGACCCGGCACCGCAGCGGGCACATCATTGACTGCGTTGCCGATCGGCAAGGCCGAAGTCCGTCGACGCGGCCACGGCATTGCACTGCTGGCGTTCGGCTGCACGGTTGCGCCCGCGGAAACCGTCGGCGCGGAATTGGGCTTCAGCGTGGTCAACATGCGCTTCGTGAAGCCGATCGATCAGGCACTGGTTCTGGAACTCACGCGGACCCACGAAGCCTTCATCACCCTGGAAGACAACGCGATCGCCGGAGGTGCGGGTTCTGCGGTCGCCGAATGCCTTGCCGCGAACGGCATCGAAATCCCGCTGCTGCAACTCGGCCTGCCCGACCGTTTTCTGGAACACGCAACGCGCGAAGAACTGCTCGCCGAAGCCGGTCTCGACGCCGCGGGCATCCGGCGATCGATCCTTGCACGCTTTCCGCAATCCGCGAATGTCCGTTCGCGCTCGGGAGCCCGTTGACCGGCTCTGCCCGCGCACGGACGCGCGACTTTG
>JBOHYT010000164.1:0-3924 GCA_050738055.1 Rhodanobacteraceae bacterium | reverse complement strand
CCCCGTAGGGGCGGATTGAGTAGTTTAGCAAGAACGGGCGCAAGACGTCGGTGTGCCGGCGTAAACGGGGCCTGTAGGAGGGCCGGCAGGCCCGAGAAGATTCTGTAGGAGGGCCGGAAGGCCCGAGCCGGAAGGCCCGATTCGTTGAAAACGTCCGGCACACCTTGCCATGCCGTTGGTTGGCGACGTGTGTGGTCGCGGCTTCCGCCGCTCCTACGCCGCTCCTACAACCCGTGGGGATCGGCAATGCCGAGCGCGGCCAGGACGCGGGTTTCCAGCGATTCCATGCACTTTGCATCCCGATCGTTCTGGTGGTCATAGCCAAGCAGGTGCAATATCCCATGCACGGTCAGGTGCGCGTAATGGCCGCGCGGTGTCTTGCCCTGTTCGCGCGCCTCGCGCGCGACGACCGGCGCGCAGATCACGAGATCGCCCAGCAGTGGCGAGGTGACGCCGCGAGGCAATTCCGCGGGAAACGACAATACGTTGGTGGCGTGGTCCTTGCCACGGTAGCGCTGGTTCAGATGGCGGCCTTCACGCGCGCCGACGATGCGGATCGACAATTCGGCGGCCTCATGGTGGCGGGCGCCATCCAGCGCGGCCGCGACCCAGTGCCTGAAGCTGTCTGGCGCGGGGACGCCGCGACGGGGGAGGGCGTAGCCGATGTGTACAACGGGACCCGGGACCCGGGACCCGGGTCCCGGAGGTCCCACGACATGGTGCTTTGCATGGACGTTGGACATTCTGGTACGAAACGCGATGGCCGCTCAGGCTGCCGGGTCGCCGCTCTTCCGGGTCCCGGGTCCCGGGTCCCGGGTCCCAGCTTCGTCTTCCGCCTTCTCGTACGCCCGCACGATCTTCGCGACCAGCGGATGCCGCACGACGTCGCGCGCGGTGAAGAACGTGAAGCTGATTCCCTCCACGCCGCGCAATACCTCGACCACGTTTCGCAGCCCCGAACGGGTGTTGCGCGGCAGGTCGACCTGGGTGACGTCGCCCGTCACCACGGTCCGGGTGCCGAAACCGATCCGGGTCAGGAACATCTTCATCTGCTCGACGGTGGTGTTCTGCGCCTCGTCGAGGATCACGAACGAATCGTTGAGCGTGCGCCCGCGCATGTAGGCGAGCGGCGCGATTTCGATCACGCTGCGCTCGATCAGGCGCGCGACGCGGTCGAAGCCCAGCATTTCATACAAAGCGTCGTACAGCGGGCGCAGATACGGATCGACCTTTTGCGCGAGATCGCCCGGCAGGAACCCGAGTTTTTCGCCCGCCTCGACCGCGGGGCGGACCAGGATCAGGCGCTGCACGCGACCGGTTTCCAGCGCCTCGACCGCGCTCGCGACCGCCAGATACGTCTTGCCCGTTCCCGCCGGGCCGATCCCGAAGTTGATGTCGTAGGTGGCGATGGCGTGCAGGTAGCGCACTTGGTTGGGTCCGCGCCCGCGGATCGTGCCGCGCTTGACCTTGATCGCGACTTCCTGCGCGCCTTCGGCCAGCTTTTCGGCGAGCGCGTCGACGCCGGCTTCGGACAACCGTGTGTTGATCTTGCGGCCGTCCAGCGACTCGTCTTCGGTCGCCGCGTACAGCGTGCGTAGCACGCGTTCGCCGGATTGCACGGCGGGCTCCTCGCCGATCAGGCGGAACACGTTGCCGCGGTTGTTGATTTCGACGCCGAGGCGCAGTTCGATCTGGCGCAGGTGTTCGTCGAACGGGCCGCACAGGTTGGCAAGACGCTGGGTGTCGTCGGGCTCGAGCGTGAAGTCGTGCTGGACGATCGATTCAGCCATGTCGCGCCAGAGGCGTACGTCGATGCAAACGGTAGGGCACCACTTCGACCACCCAAAATGCGAAAAGCATTTGCCGCGGATGTACACGGATAAACACGGATACAGCGTTGTTGATCATCCGTGTCATCGGTGTCGATCCGTGGTCGGCTCTCGCTGTCATCAGTCCTTTGTAGATCGGGTTAGGCCGCAGGCCGTAACCCGACGTCGTTGTGGTCGGGGTGTCGGGTTGATGAAGCCAACCCGACCTACGCAATCAGGCCGTCACGGTCGTCACGCGTCCGCGCAAAGAATTCGTCAGCGCGGCGGTGATGGCAACATCGACGAATTGCCCGACGAGGCGCACGTCGCCGGCGAAGTTTACCTGGCGCATGTTTTCGGTCTTGCCAGTGAGTTCGCTGGCGTTCTTTTTCGAAGACCCTGTGACGAGGATGCGTCGCGTGCTTCCGACCATCGCCTCGCTGATCTGCGCGGCGTGGACGTTGATGGTTTCTTGCAGGCGCGCGAGGCGCTCGTGCTTCATGGCATCCGGTGTCGCGTCAATGAGGTTGGCGGCCGGCGTGCCGGGACGTTTCGAGTAGATGAACGAGAACGACTGGTCGAAGTCGACGTCCTCGATCAACTGCATGGTCTTTTCGAAATCGGCGTCGGTTTCGCCCGGAAAGCCGACGATGAAATCGCTGGAGATGCAGATGTCTGGCCGCACCGCACGGAGTTTCCGGATTTTCGATTTGTATTCGAGTGCGGTGTAGCCGCGCTTCATCATCGCGAGCACGCGATCGGAACCCGACTGCACCGGCAGGTGCAGGAAGTTTGCGAGCTCGGGCACGTCGCGATACGCGTCGATGAGCGAATCGGAAAATTCCAGCGGGTGCGAGGTGGTGAATCGAATCCGGCCGATGCCGTCGATCTCGGCGATCGCGCGGATCAACAGCGCGAGGTCGGCGTAATTTCCATTTTCGCTCGCACCAAGGTGCTCGCACGCGCCATCGAACATCGGGCCGCGATACGCATTGACGTTCTGGCCGAGCAAGTTGATTTCCTTGACGCCCTGTTCGGCCAGCGATGCCACCTCCACCAGCACGTCGTCGAACGGACGGCTGATTTCCTCGCCGCGGGTGTAGGGCACCACGCAGAATGAGCAGTACTTGCTGCAGCCTTCCATGATCGACACGAACGCGGCGGGGCCTTCCGCGCGTGGCTCCGGCAGTCGGTCGAACTTCTCGATTTCGGGAAACGAAATGTCCACCTGCGGTCTGCCGGTGGCGCGGCGCGCGTCGATCAGGTCGGGTAGCCGGTGCAGGGTCTGCGGGCCGAACACGAGGTCCACGTACGGCGCGCGCTCGATGATCGCCGCGCCTTCCTGGCTCGCCACGCAGCCGCCGACGCCGATCAACACGTCGGGCTTCGCCTGCTTGAACTCCTTCCAGCGACCGAGTTGCGAAAAGACCTTCTCCTGCGCCTTCTCGCGGATCGAGCAGGTGTTCACCAGGATCACGTCGGCTTCCGCAACGTCGTCGGTGCGCACCATCCCGCGCTCGGCGCCGAGCACTTCCTCCATCTTGCGCGAGTCGTACTCGTTCATCTGGCAGCCGTGCGTCTGGATGAACAGCTTTCCAGCAGCCGGGGAAGCCGGTTTTCCGGCGGGTTTGAATTGGGGACGGGCGGACATTGCGTCTCGAAAGTGATGAAAATCCCTCCCCTTCAAGCGGAGGGCAGGGTGGGGATGGTGCTCAGTTTACCGCGCTCGCGCAATGCAGCGCCGTCTCGCAACGGAAGACGAAGCGTCGCCACAATAGGTTCCGGCAATTCGACTGGAGTGTCCGATGCGCGTGTACCTGGATACCGAGTTCACGGACTGGGACGACCCCGACACCGACCTCATCAGCATCGCGCTGGTGGCCGAAGACGGCCGCGAGTTCTACGCCGAGTGCACCGACTTCGACCCCCGCAAGTGCACCAATTTCGTGACGATCGAGGTGCTGCCGCTGCTCGGCGCACCGGGCGTGCTGCGCGGCGATACGGCGACGCTCAAACGTGCCGTGCTGGTCTGGCTGGCCGGCATCCCGGAACCCGAGATCGCCGTGGACTACGACGGTGACTGGCGCCTGCTGGCACGCCTGCTCGGCAAGGACAT
>JBOHYT010000163.1:0-4235 GCA_050738055.1 Rhodanobacteraceae bacterium | reverse complement strand
GATACGCGATCAACCGCAAGCCGATTCGTGCACCTGCGGACGGAAGCCGGCGTTGAACATCGCGACGATCGACCGCGGAGTGAGCACGTCGACCGGGTCGCCCGCGCAGAGCGCCGGCAGCGGAACGTCATAACCCTGGTGTGACCACGGGAACAACCGGTCGCGCCAAACGAGGTACGCCGTTTCATCGAATGCGACAAACGCGCCGGACGGCAAATCGCCGAACCGCGCGACCCAAGTCACCTTGCGGCCTTCGCGGGTGACCCGCTCGGCGTGCAACCGTGCGTCGATAAAGGTCACATGTGGCTCTGGTACATCGAGCAGCCCCGCGTTGGCAGCGCACCAGGCATGCTTGAATTCGTTGTAGCGTTCACGGCGGCAGAGCGCACACGGCCGGTGCCCCGCCGCAAACGCCGTCGCCTCGTCCAGGAAGAACAGTTCGGTCCAGGTGTGTGGGCTGAACACGGCGCGACGGATGCCCCGGTAGTGCAACCGGCACGTGATCCACGCCTTCGTGCGCCATCGCGCGACGATTTCCCTGCGATCGTTGTGGAGGATGCCGCGATTGCCGAGCCAGGCTCCGCGCGCGGAGACGGCGTCCAGGCCACCGAACGGATTGACACGATTCTGCAGCGACATGGCGATCCGTTCGTGAACGGCTATTCGCCGCTGGCGTTTGCGATGAACGCGTCGATGTTGCGGTCGACCTGCGGCAATACCTTTGGATTCAAATACAGCATGTGGCCCACCGGATAGTCGAACCAGTGGATGTTCTCCTGCAGGAGTGCCGGCAGCCCCATGTGCGCGAGCGTGTATTGCGTGCCGAAAAACGGCGTGGCGGTGTCGTAGTAGCCGTTGTTCATCATCAATTGCATCGCCTGGTCGTTGCTCATCGCACGTGCCAGCGCCGGCGCGACGTTGGTGCCGCAGCAGGTTTTGCTGCCGGCGCCGAAGCCCATGTCTTCTTCACCGAGCGGCGGCCGGTAGTTCCAGTCCCAGTCCCTGAACACCTGGAAGCTGAGTTGCACATAGGGATAGCTGCTGGTGTACTTGAGGTCGTCGAGAAGATAACGGTTCATGCTGGCGGTCAGCCCACCGAGAAATGCGGAGGTGGTCGCGCCCTCGTTCCCGCGTCCGGGCCGCTGCGCCAGCGGTTGCAGTTCGAACGTGGTGAAGCGCTCATCGTAGCGCCCGGTCATGGTGTCGTTGCCCCTGACGTTGCGTCGGAACTCCGAAAGCGGCACCCGCAGATCGGCCTTGAGCCACAGGCTTTCCGGCAACCCCGTATCGCGCGAGAGTTGCGCGGCCAGTTGCCGCTTGTCGGCTTGCGAAAGTGCGGAACCCCGGAACAGTGCCCGTGCATAGGTGGTTCCTGCGAACTTCTCGACCTTTTGCACGAACGTCGCCAGATCCGGCGGCATCGGGTTCAGCCGGTGGTGGTACCACGCAATCGCCGCGTACGACGGCAGGTAGCTGATGTAGGGCAGGTCGTTGCCGGGCGCGTTGTCGATGGTCAGGAAATCCAGCCCGGTCGAGCACAGGATCACGCCGTTGAGATTGACGCCGGCGTTGACCAGGTCGTTCGCCAATACCGCGCTCCGTGTGGTGCCGTAGCTTTCACCCAGCAGGAATTTCGGCGAGTTCCAGCGGCGGTTCGCGCTGAGATATCGTTGGATGAATTGCGCGAACGCCGACGCGTCGGCCGTGACACCGTAAAAGTCCTTGGTCTTGCCCTTGCCGACGATGCGGCTGTAACCGGTCCCCATCGCATCGATGAACACGAGGTCAGTGCTCGCGAGGATGCTGGAGTGGTTGGGAATCATCTTGTACGGCGGCTGCACGCGCCTGGCGTCGCCCGGCTCCGGCCAGACGACACGCACGGGGCCAAAGCCACCGATGTCCACCAGCGCCGAAGCGGAACCCGGACCGCCGTTGTACGCGAAGGTCACGGGACGATGGTTCGCATCCGCACCGTCCTCGATGTAGGCGATGTAGAACATGCTGCCGATGACCTGGTGCTTCGGGTTCCGCAACAGCAACGTGCCGGCGGTCGCGGTGTATCGGATCGTCTTGCCGTCGACCGTGACGCTGTGGCGGGTCTTGACGGCAGTTTCGGGCGGGACGGGAGTCGTGGTCGGCGTCTTCTTCTGCCCGGCGTGCTTGGGCGCCGCGAGCAGCGGCGCGCTGACTACCGCAAACAACATCAAAACCGGAATCCATGGGCGTGTCATGCGTGCTTCTCTGTTCCTGATTCGCGATGAACTTCAACAGTCGAGGTAGGCCGGCTCAAAGCCGAAGGTCGGAGCCGGCAGCTCAGGGACTGGCAGGAATGCCGGCTCCGTCGCTGCGCTCCTTGAGCCGGCCTACGCAACTCAAAAGCCTTTTGCCATGGATTTGCACGGATGGACACGGATAAAAGCTTTCTATCCGTGTGATCCGTGTCGATCCGTGGTAAACGTTTCTCGATTTGCAACAATGATTTACGAGATTTGTTTCTTGCAAGGTCTCGGATCGAGGGGCTCACTGCGTGAGATCTTTCGGCATGCCATTGAATTCGTGCGGTGGCGTGTTGCCCGCGAGGTGCCGGACGAAGAAATCCCACATCCGGCGCGTCACGTACGGCGTGTGTTTGCCGTAGTGGTGCTTTTCGTTCGGCACGATCAGCATCTCGAAATTCTTGTTCGCGTTCATCAGGGCGTTGACCATCAGCCAGGTGTTCGCGAGCGGCACGTTGTCGTCGATGGCTCCCGCCACCAGCATCAGATGGCCTTTCAGGTTTTTCGCCAGCAGTTCGCTCGCCTGGTTGTCGTAGTTGGTCTTGCCGTCCTTGCTTTTCACGAGCAGGCCCTCATACTTTTCGCCCCACGCGTAGTCGTAGTCGCGGTTGTCGTAGTTGCCGCTCTCGGCCCAGCCAACCTTGAAGAAATCGGGGTAGTGGAGCATCGCCGACACGGTCGCGTTGCCGCCGCCCGAATGACCCCAGATGCCGACCCGGTCGAGGTCCATCCACGGTTGACGCGCCGCCAGTTGCTTGATGGTCGTGATCTGGTCCGGAATCGTGTCGTCGCCCATGTCGCCGTACCATTCGCGCTGGAAGCTGGCGGATCGGTATGGCGTGCCCATGCCGTCGACCGTCACCACGATGAAGCCGAGTTCGGCCAATGACTGGCTGGCGCCACGGATCGCCCGGAAGCCGAAGGTCGCAATCGAACCGATTTGCGGCCCCGGATACACGAAGTCGATGACCGGATAGCTTTCGTGCGGGTCGAAGTTGCTCGGCTTGTAGAGCAGTCCGTACAGGTTGGTTTTCCCATCGCGCGCCTTCACCGTGAACGACACCGGCGGCACCCAGCCATCGGCCACGAGGTGCGAGATGTCGGTCTTCGCAACGGTCGCGATGACGTGTCCGTCGGCCACCGAACGCAGCACGGTCACCGGCGGCTGCGTGGGCGTCGAGTACGCGTCCACGAAATACTTGCCGCGCTTCGACATCGTGATGTCGTGGTTGGCATTTTCCGGCGTCAACAGCGTGGTCTTGCCGGTGTCGAGGTCGACCTTGAACAACTGCTGGTAGTACGGGTTCATCCCCGGCGTGCGGCCGACTCCGAGGTACCACAGCGTGCGCGTCTTCTCATCGAGGTGCAGCACCTGGATCACGTCGCCCTCGCCGCTGGTGATCGGGTGCAGTGGCTTGCCGGTCTGCGTGCTGTACAGATACAAGTTCATCCAGTTGTTCTGCTCGGTCGGCCAGATGGCCTCGTTCGATTCCGGCAAGTATTGCCAGTCCGGCTTGGCAAATTCCCCACCGTCGGCGGCATACCAGCCCTGGTAATAATCCTTCGCGGTGTACTCGAACACCGTGCGCACCTCGCCGGTCGAGGCGTTGGCAACGCGAAACCACTCGTGCTGGCGGTCGCGAGAGGTCGAAACCAGCGCGAAGGTCTTGCCGTCGTGTGACCACTTTGCATCGCTCCACGGGCCATGCTGCTGCTCGGGCACCATCTTGAGCGGCACCACCTTGCGCGTCGCGATGTCGATCACCACCGGCCGGACCATGAACACACGCGGGTCGCCCGGCAACGGGTACGGCCACGATTCCAGGGTCGGATGTCCGACGCGGGTCTTGATCGCGTATTCGCCCTCGACGCCGCGCTGGTCCACCCGGAACGCGACGAGCATTTTCGAATCCGGCGACCATTGCACGACCGCACCATTGCTGGGCGCGCCGAAACCCT
>JBOHYT010000162.1:0-2092 GCA_050738055.1 Rhodanobacteraceae bacterium | reverse complement strand
GTTCGGGCTGGAAAAGCTCGATCGTGAATCTGTGCGGTGACGAGGTCAAGCTCAACTGATCGCAAGTGGCGGAGGGCCGGCGAAGGCCCGGGCACACAGACTTATGCCCGCATCGCAGGTACCTCGGTGCCGAGTGCCAAGTCGGCAGCCAGCGGACAGATCGAGAAGAAGGCAGGAATACGGATCGCTTGGTGAACCCACCCACGGAGGCAAAAATCATGTCCCGTTCCACGATGCTTGTTTTGCTGGCTTGCGTTGCGTTGGCCGGTGCGAATGCGGCTTTCGCGCATGCGCCCAAAACTCGGACCACCCAGTTGGAACTGTTCGGCGTGCCGCTGAAAGGCGCGACCCGCACGGAGCTGCGGGCGGCATTGACCAAGACTGCCTTGAAACCAACACGTATCGACGACCATTACATCGCCGATGAATACGACCCCAGCGGCGTGCTTGATGGTGCCTCCAAACTCGTTGTCGCCTACACCGACGACGCAACGCAGCGGTTTGCGGATGCCGAGTACACATTCCAGACATTCATGGACACGACGCTGGTTACCAAGGTCGAGCGAATGGTGGCGACCAAGTACGGCCCACCAGATCACCGTTCCGGCAGCCCCAACCTCGGGTCCGTCGATTATCGCTGGGATTTTCCCGGCGGAATGATGATCGAAGTGCACCGCGGTTGGCCCGATGTGACGACCTACCTCGACTACGTCGACAAGCGCGCCAACGCCAAACTCAACGCCGAGCTGGCCGCGGACAAGGCCAAGCGCGAGCGTGCCAAGGCCAAGGCCGAAAGCAGCGCGTTCTGATGCGATGGGTAGCCGGGGTTTGATCCGAAAAATCGAGGAGTGAGCGATGCCAACTGTGTATACGCCGAACCAATGGGCCGACACCGTCGGATCCACCAGCCGCCAGCCTGGCGACTCCCATGGAGGCATGTTGCCAACCCTCCTGAAGGTCGCCGGCAACCTCGCGTTTGCAGGCGCGGTGATCGATTTTCTGGTGGTGTGCGTCGCCGTATTTGCGGCGTTCGGCAATTCGTCGTGGACGTTCCTGGGTGTGCTCGGAGCATTTGCCGGCGCGTTCGAAGCCGCCATGGTCGGGTTGCTGTTGTACACGGCTGCGGCCATCGTCGAGAGCCTTCGCGACATCCGCGGTGAATGCGAAAGACTGAACACCACGACGCAGCAGCGGGCCGCGAATGATTGATCACGCGCGGCTGGGGAGTGCGCGGGTGCACAAGGACTGCAAAAGGAGTGCGCAGTGAGCCCAGCGCTTGCCACGGTGGTTGCATGGCTGATGACCGCCATCGTCATCTTCGTGGCGTGCTGCCTTCGTGCCGCGAAGTATTCGAGGCTGCCCGAGAAGCCGACAGGCTCCGCGGCACCGGAGAGTGATCTTCGACATGCAATCGGCCTGCACGGGAAGCAGCGGCACGCCGGCTGGAGGTAACGAATATGGTTGCCATCCGCATGGGAATCGGCCTCGGCATCCTGGCTACGCCGATTCTTTGGATGATCGCCAAGGACCTGGCACGCAGAGCCATCAAGACACCGCTATTCAGGCCGGCGGCAGCGTGTCCGGGCGGGAGGCCTTGTCTACGCTCGACCGGAAGATCGAAGCCGCCCATGCCAATGTCATGAGCCCGCAGGGTGTAGATGACCTGAAAGCCGCGCAGGCGCAGCTCGGCGCGCTGTGCGCGCAGCGGAGCAGTCAGTTTCCCGCGCCTGACCAGAATTTCCGGCGAATGCACCGATGCGCGATCGAGGGTGGCCCAACACGACGACGTACTTGCTTGTGTGGACAAGGTGGCGGACGTCAAAGCGCACGCCCGAGATGGCTGCGGACAAGGCTGCGCGCGAGCGCGCCAAGACCGAAAGCAGCACGTTTGGTGATTCTGCGGCTGCGGATGGCAAACATCAGGAACCGCCAATCGAAATCGTTTTGCGATCGTGAAAGGAGAACGCCATGTCTGATGGCACGCTCATGCTTGTGGCCGCTGCGCTTTTCGTAACCTTCTTTGTTTCAATCTTGGTCCTCGTGATAGTGATGAACATACGCTATTACCAATCCAGGTACGGCTCGATTACCA